>JANMOL010000086.1:0-2725 GCA_031369245.1 Hyphomicrobium sp.
CGCTCTTTACTTCGAAGCGGCTGCAGTCATTACAGTGCTCGTACTATTGGGCCAGGTTCTCGAACTCCGTGCCCGCGAAAAGACAAGCGGGGCCATTCGTGCGCTGCTCGATTTGTCTCCCAAAGTCGCCCGCAGGCTCACTCTTGAGGGTGCAGACGAGGACGTCAGCCTCGACCATGTGAGTATCGGAGATCGGCTGCGCGTGCGACCGGGGGAGCGCGTGCCCGTTGATGGACAGATTCTAGACGGGCGAAGTGCAATCGACGAATCGCTGGTAACCGGCGAAGCAATGCCGGTCACCAAAAGCGTCGGCGAAAACGTTATCGGTGGCTCGATGAACCAGTCCGGTGCATTTGTCATGCGTGCCGACAAGGTCGGGCGCGACACTGTGCTAGCGCAAATCATTCAGATGGTCGCACAAGCACAGCGCAGCCGGGCGCCCATTCAACGATTAGCCGACCAAGTCTCCGCATGGTTCGTGCCGGCCGTCATACTCTGTGCCGTTCTGGCGTTCTTAGCCTGGTCCACTCTGGGCCCAGAGCCGCGCTTCACTTACGGCCTAGTAGCTGCTGTTTCCGTGCTCATCATTGCGTGCCCCTGCGCCTTGGGTCTTGCAACGCCGATGTCGATCATGGTCGGCATCGGACGAGGGGCGCAATCAGGACTCTTGATCAAAAGCGCCGAAGCACTCGAACGCCTCGAAAACGTCGATACGCTGGTGATTGACAAAACGGGCACGCTCACCGAGGGCAAACCCAGCGTTGTGGCAATCAAGACTACTGCTGGCATCGAGGCAGCAGAGCTGCTGCGTCTCGCGGCGAGCATGGAGCAAAGCAGCGAGCACCCCTTGGCCGCAGCAATCGTGCGTCTGGCAAGCGAACGTCAAATCAAATTGGCACCGGTCAAAGACTTCGACTCGCCGGTCGGCAAAGGTGTCACCGGCTCCGTCGACGGGCGATCCCTGGTCATCGGCAACCGCCACATCATGATCGACGCTGGCATCGATACCAGCGGCCTCGAAAACAGTGCCGACACGCTGCGCCGCGAAGGAGCGACCGCAATCTTTATTGCGATCGACCAGAAATCCGCAGGCATCATAGCCATTGCCGATCCGATCAAAGTGACGACGCCTGCAGCAATCTCGGCGCTGAAGGATGCCGGTATTCGCATTGTGATGTTGACTGGCGACGATGCGACGACAGCAAAGGCCGTCGCGACTAAACTTGGGATCACAGATGTCGAGTCCGACGTGCTGCCGCAAGACAAGGCCAAGATCGTCGAAAAGCTCCGTCAACAGGGCCGGGTTGTCGCTATGGCCGGAGACGGCATCAACGACGCGCCAGCCCTTGCTGCTGCAGATGTTGGCATAGCGATGGGCACGGGCACAGACATTGCCATGGAAAGCGCAGGCGTCACCCTTTTGGCCGGAGACCTCAACGGCATCGTTCGCGCACGCCGCCTGTCAGCCGCGACGATGGCGAATATTCGCCAAAACCTGTTCTTTGCGTTCGTCTATAACGCTGCCGGTGTGCCGATCGCAGCGGGCGCGCTGTACCCGGCATTCGGTATTCTGCTTTCGCCGGTCATTGCTGCAGCCGCGATGTCCCTATCATCCGTCAGCGTCATTGGAAACGCATTGCGCCTCAGGAGCGCGGATATTGGCTGATTGGTGGTAGCGCAAAGTCTAATGGCCGGCAGCACGTTCCATCCGGGGAATTGCGGCACCGGCTAATATCAATCAAGATCGATCTCGCGCCGGGCATCAACGAGAGCGCCGGCGCGAGTCGATTTATGAACCGGCCCAACAGCGGCTTATGCAGCTCTGCGGAAAGCAGCGTGGACCGCATGATCCGCACGATCAAATGCGGCTCGCGACTCAGCTAATGCCGCTTTGAGAGCGGACCATGACGTGTCCCGGGCGCCACGTAAACGCTCAAGATTTGCGCTAGCTGCCGCCGCGTCTGACTTCATCTTCTTGAGAGCCGTTTCAAATTCGGCTTTTCGCGCCGACGCCACCTTCGTAACAATCTTGTCGAAATTCGACGTAGCATCATGCCAGGCTTTCTGCTGAGCATCTGCGCGCGCTTTAAACGCAGCCTCATGCTGCTCGACCTCCTGCCCTACTGCCTGGAGGTAAGTCTCAATCCCGGCCTCGAATGTCCGCCAATCGGCTTCAAGTGAAGTCTTCACCTTGGCCCAGGCGGCCTCAGTTGTGTCCTTCTCGTCTATCATCTTCTGCCGGAACGCGTCTCGCGCGTTGCGAATTTCGCGCAGCGCATTGTCAGCCTTTTTCCGAACGTCAGCGTTACGATGTGCAATACCGGCCTCGAACGAGGCCAGTGTCGCATCAATCTCATCAAGCCGTTCCTTGGCCCAATCGATGTAGACATGCATTTTGCTGTGCTCATTCATTGTACATACTCCATCGTCACCGAGGTGCATTACGCGCGCAATACTGCGCAACGTCCGCCGCCCAAACCTTGATCTAAGTCAAGCCATGGGTCGGGCATTCCTGGGCGATAAGTGTTTCGAACGCTGCGGCACCACTGGTCCTCTGCTTTGATATAAATCAGTGCCCGTCACAGCGCCACGGCGTGTTGCTAGAGGAGGCTGGCGCGCAGACGCACCGCTCGGCCTTTTCGAGGCACAATGCATCGTTCCAACGCCATGCTGCTTTTGAGCGCCACACGTCAGCACGACGCGCTCGGCCTGTTCGCGACCGGCG
>JANMOL010000228.1:0-3048 GCA_031369245.1 Hyphomicrobium sp.
GCTCAACGCGTTCGGTGCTGAAACGCGCCTCTTTGATCCACGGGATTTGCCGTTGCCGGATGGCGCGCCCGAGTCACATGCCAAGGTGCAGGAGTTGCGCGCACTGGCGGCATGGTCTGAAGGGCAAGTCTGGTGCTCGCCAGAGCGGCATGGCGCGATGAGCGGCATCCTCAAATCGCAAATTGACTGGATCCCGCTGGCGGTTGGTGCGGTACGCCCGACGCAAGGCAAGACGCTGGCTGTTATGCAAGTGTGCGGCGGCTCGCAGTCGTTCAACGCCGTCAATCAGATGCGCGTACTCGGCCGGTGGATGCGCATGCTGACCATCCCGAACCAGTCATCGGTCGCCAAAGCGTTTCAAGAATTCGATGAAGCGGGCCGAATGAAGCCATCGGCGTACTATGATCGCGTCGTGGACGTGATGGAAGAACTCGTCAAATTCACCCTGCTGACCCGGGATCGCTCAGCCTATCTTGTCGACCGCTACAGCGAACGGAAAGAATGCGCCGAGGCTTTGTCCGCGCGCGTCAATCTGCCAGCCGCCATCGCCACGGCGGCGGCGGACCTCACACCCTGACCGTTATCCTCAACTCGATCTCAGCACGACTCAAACGATTGCGATGCCGCGACCGCGGAGCGCTTGCGTAAACTGCGCCGCAGACCCGATGCAGTAACCTGGTATGGGTACGCTTGTTCCGTCAGCAAGCTTCAACGTCACGCTGGGAGCGCCGTCGGTCCAATGGGTGATTTTTGCCGATCGGATACGCGACGCCAGAACTGTCTGGCTCCAGCGCCCCGCATAGAGCCGGAGTTCGTCGCCGACCAGCATCATTCCAGACTTTCGGTTCGACACGATCGCCCAGAGGCACATGAGGAATGCAACCAAGACCGGTGTCACAAAGAACCAAGGCGCGTCATACGCCGCAGCCACTGCAAGCATAGCCACGCCCACGACGGTTGCAAAAAGGGTCACCGGCCGGCGGCTGTTTTCTTCATAGGTATAATCAACAACGGTCATCCCAATGATAGTACCAAGGTGCTATTACTGGTTTCCTAAATGAAAGAAACAATTGCGATCGAACGTTTGCTCTCAAGCTGTCATTCGACTTCTCCCCCCTCACACCCGCACCCGCACATCCCGTCTCACAATCGGCTGATGCGCTTGCGTCCGGCCATAGATCGTCAGCAGCGTACCGAGCAGCCCGCCGACCGCCTGGACCACCAGCGGGCCCTGCTCACCCAGCTGCTTGATGATCTCGACCGGCAGATTGATGCCAATCAGCGGGCCGAGCACCGGCAGCACCGTCGTCGCGACTGTGATCAGCGCGCCCCAGATGGTTTTGGAGTGGGCCCACCACTTGCCCTGCGCAGCGGCGGGCTGACCACCCGCGACCGCCGGAGCTGGGACATCTCCGGGTTTTGGAAAATTCAAATCTTGCGCCATGTCTGTCGTTCCTTTTGTTGCTTGGACTGTTGGGGGGGCTGTCGTCGTGTTTGCGTTTGCGTCTGTGTGACGGCGCTCGAGGGCTGAAGCTGCGGCCAGCGTGGCATCGACGCGCCGCAGCCAGCCGCGCCCGAAGCGCCAAAAATGCGCAAGCGCGCGATAGCGGGCCCGGCGGATGCCAGCGTAGCGCTGGTTGATATCGTGCGGCGGCTGCGCGTGTGCGGCCGCCAGCGTCAGCGGTCCGATCTCGCCATCGGCGTCGACGCCGACGGCCTGCTGCAGCATGCGGATTGCGCCGCCGACCCCGTGATTGACGCTGGCATCGAACTGCATCAGCGCGATCGCGGACGGCAACGCCGCGCACGATGCCGGCACCCAATAGCGCTGCCGGTAAATCGCCGCGACCTTGTCATCAGTGATGCGGCGCAGCTCTTCAATCAGCCGGGCGCGCGACGCCGCCGTGATCGTTTCACTTTGCCACTTGGCATAGTCACTGAGCGTAATGCCGTATTGCGTCGGCCCGCCCGGATCATAGGGATCATCCGAGTATCCGCCTTCCATTTCGAGCACGTGGCGCAGGGCCGCTTCAAAGAGTTCGCCGTCGCCGCTGCGTGGCGCTGGCCCTTCACCGGCTTGTTGCGGCCAGCGATAGCCAAGCACGCGACCGGCCGCGAACGCTTGCACCGATACGGCATCGCCCTGATTGCCACCGAGCAAGACAACGCTCGACGCCGTCGCACCAATCAGAAACCCAACATGGCCGGCCGCCGGATCATCACCCCGCGACAGCACCGTCACCGCGCCGGCGCGGGCGACTTCCAAGGGCTCGCCCCAGGTCAGATATGAGCGTGCCATCAGCGAGCCGCTGCCCGGCACGCCGGAGCGCTTGAGCATCGCGCCGGCAAACGCCGCACACCACGGCGTCGCGTCGTTGCGCACCTCGCTGTGACCGGCCTCGCGAAAATAGGCCGTGATCGCAGGCTTGGTTGCCGCGCCCGCAGCCTCTCGCACGCCCAGCTCGGCCCACGCGGCGGCAAGCCACGCTGGTTGATCCATGGAACACCTGTGAAAAATATGCGCGAGACGAACGAAGAACAGTGAGAAACTTTCCTCTCCCGCAACGGGCGAGGATGTCGAAACTTTCCTCTCCCGGATCGGGAGACGAAATCGAAACTTTCCTCTCCCAGAACGGGAGAGGAAATCGAAACTTTCCTCTCCCGGAACGGGAGAGGATGTCGCCCTGGCGCATCAGCGCCAGACCATGGCGACAGGTGAGGGGCTTGAGCGAAACGAGAGAAAGCATAAATCCCGTTTCGCTGCGCTCGAAGAGCAACCTAAACCACTGCCGCCCGGACCGCGCCGCGGCAGTAGAGCGTGCTCATTTGATAAATCCTCAGCGACACGGAGGCCTGCGCTGAACCAAAATCCGCCGTCTGCTGCGCCAGCGTGTAGAGCGCCGCCGCGCCCGTCACGCTCAGCGTTCGTTTGACAAGCGCGCCCGCTATAATATCGACCTCGTAGCGTTCGCTGTCTTCAGCCAACGGCACCTCCGCGCCTTCCCAGCTATCGCCGCCGATGCGCGTGCGCCGGATCCACGAGACGTT
>JANMOL010000093.1:0-3210 GCA_031369245.1 Hyphomicrobium sp.
GTCACCCGAACTGACCCGGTCGACAACCCCGGCCGCCTGCCCGATGGCCGGAATACCAATCGCCTTGGCAACCACCGCCACATGACTTTGGCTTGAACCGTCTTCAACCACGAGACCGCGCAGCTTGGTGCGGTCATAGTCGAGCAACTCTGCCGGCCCCATCGTGCGGGCCACCAAAATCGTATCGGGCGGCAGATCGCTGTCATCATCCGCGCTGGTGATGCGGCCAGCCAGCACACGCATCAGCCGGTCCGACAAATCGTCGAGATCGCGCTGCCGCTCCCGCCAGTAGGTGTCGTGCTGGCGCAGCATCCGCGTGCGCATGGCGTTCTGCACGCGCTCAACCGCGGCTTCCG
The DNA here is from genome assembly GCA_031369245.1 of Hyphomicrobium sp. GTDB lineage: Bacteria > Pseudomonadota > Alphaproteobacteria > Rhizobiales > Hyphomicrobiaceae > Hyphomicrobium_B. The sequence goes on from JANMOL010000093.1 coordinate 357, forward strand.
CCGTCAGTCCGCCCTGCACAGCTTCGCGCAAGCGCCGGTGCCAGCCTTTGTCGTGGGCAAACATGCGGTAGGCTTCGAGAACATCGCGGTGCTCACCGGCGCCCGCCAGATGCTCACGCTCGAACATTTCGTCGATGTGTTCCTGCAGCTTCGCCAGCGCGTCATCGAGCCGCTCGATTTCCTCCGTCGGATTATCGGACAGCAGTTGCGTCACGACGATGCGCGGCTCGTGCAGCACGACATGGCCGAGCGCAATGCCGTCGGACAGCGGCGCGCCTTCAATCACCATGGATTGCGAGCGCGAAACTTCGATGGCAGCGCCCGTCCCGGCAACCGCACCAGAAACCAGGTTTTCCGCGATCACCATCGCGGTCGCTTGCAGGACCTCGATATCCTCGTCGGAATATTCTTTCGGTGTGCGGTTCTGCACGTCGAGCACGCCGAGCACCTGGCCCGAGCGTTCGATCGGCACCGCCAACAGCGAGTGATAAACTTCTTCACCCGTTTCAGGCCGGTACGAGAACGCCGGATGGCTCGAGGCTTCGGGCTCGTTGACCGTCGCCTTCAACTCGGCACAGCGCCCAACGAGGCCTTCACCGCGCTTCAAGCGCGTTGTATGGACGGCGGCCGGATTGAGACCCTCTGTTGCAAACAGCTCGAGCGAGCCATCCTGGCGCTTCAAATAGATCGAGCAGACATCGGCAACCATCACGCCGGCGATCTGGCGCACGATTTGATCGAGCTGCGCCTGGCCATCGCCGTCGCCCGCCATGATCTCGCGCAACCGGCGCATAATCACGCGCAGCGCCGTTTCGCTGGGAAGTGGTCTTGGATCGTCGCCGCGCCGCGTTACCATTGCCCTGCCGCTCATCCCGCAAAATCGTGCGGTTATCCGGTTACCAGGGCGTGCTGCTGCAGCGCGGCCCTGTTAGTCGCTGTCCAGTCCGTAGGCTGTGTGCAACGACCGGACGGCCAGTTCGGCATACACCGCATCAATGAGCACGCTAATTTTGATCTCGGACGTAGAAATCGCGTGGATATTGATCCCTTTACTCGAAAGCGTCTCGAACATTTTTGCAGCAACACCGGCGTGACTGCGCATTCCGACGCCAATCACCGACACTTTGACGACATCGGCCGAACTCCTGATGTCGAAATGACCGATGTCGGCCTTGGCCTTTTTAAGCACCTCAAGCGCGCGCGGCAGCTCGGCCGCCTGAACCGTAAACGTCATGTCTGTTTTTTTGCCATCGGCCGTGATGTTCTGCACGATCATGTCGACGTTGATGCTGGCGTCTGCCAAGGGTCCGAAAATACGGGCCGCAACGCCCGGCCTGTCATCGACCTTGAGCATCGTGACCTTCGCTTCGTCCTTGGCGTAAGCGATGCCGCTGACAACTTGCTGTTCCACGATCTCATCCTCATCGCAAACAATCGTTCCGATATCTTCCAGGTTGGCAATGCTGAACGGCTTCATGGCGTCGGGCGCAACGAAGCTCGACAACACCCGCGTGCGCACCTTATAGACCATGCCAAGCTCGACCGAGCGGGTCTGCAGCACCTTGGAGCCCAGTGACGCCATCTCGAGCATTTCTTCATAGGATATTTTCGGCAGCCGCCGGGCTTTCGGCACGATCCGCGGGTCGGTCGTGTAGACGCCGTCGACGTCCGTGTAGATATCGCAAGTGTCGGCCTTGAGCGCGACCGCCATTGCAACCGCACTGGTATCGGAGCCGCCGCGCCCGAGCGTCGCAACGCGATTGCCCTCGGGTTCGATACCTTGAAAGCCGGTCACCACGGCGATCTCGCCCTGCGCCATGCGCGCCAGGATTTCATCACCGGGAATATCGAGAATACGCGCCGAGCCGTGCGCCTTGCTGGTCTTGATCGGGATCTGCCATCCGCTCCACGACCGGGCTTTGAGGCCCATGTCCTGCAGCACGATTGCCAGCAGGCCGGCCGTCACCTGCTCGCCGGTCGCGACCACGGCATCATATTCGCGCGGATCAAACGTTTTGGACGCCTCATGGACCCACGCCACAAGCTGGTTCGTCGCGCCCGACATCGCCGACACTACAACGGCGACCTTGTTGCCGCCATCGGCCTCGCGCTTGACGTGCTGTGCCACGTTGCGAATGCGCTCGATGCTGGCGACCGACGTGCCGCCAAATTTCATCACGACAATCGCCATCGCCCCGCCGCTTCCTCGCCCGTCGTTGGCCAGTCGAACCTTAAGTCCGGGCCTGAAGCCCAAACCACGCCTTGACCACGCAAAATCTCTTGAGACGGTCGCTTCTTAACCGCATCGGCAACCGCCTGCAACTGCGGCTCGGAGATTAACGGCGCCCGCCTTGACAATCCAACTGCCCGAAGGCCGAGTACAATGCTCCAGGAGATACCCAATGAACACCGCCGTCCACGCACCGAATGCCATCAGCGACGCCACGCTCGATGCCGAGGAAGTTAAGCGCTTTTCGCGCATAGCAACGGAGTGGTGGGACCCGCTCGGTAAGTTCCGCCCGCTGCACCAGATCGGCCCGCCGCGGCTGTCTTTCATCCGCAACGCGGCCGTTGCCCACTTCGCTCTCGACGGCTCGAAACTGAAGCCGCTGGCGGGTCTGACGGCGCTCGATATCGGCTGCGGCGGCGGGCTTGTGTCGGAGCCGCTGACGCGTATGGGCGCGACGGTTACCGGCATCGACCCATCAGAACGCAACATCGCGATCGCACGCGGCCATTCGGAACCGCAGGGTCTCGCCATCGACTACCGGGCGGTCCGCGTCGAAGATCTGGTGGCGGCTGGCAAAACCTACGACATCGTTGCCTGCCTTGAGGTGGTTGAGCATGTGCCCGA
>JANMOL010000094.1:0-2246 GCA_031369245.1 Hyphomicrobium sp.
ACCTTCTGGATCGTGTTGGCGATCTGCGCGGTCATCTTTTCCTGGATTTGCAAGCGTTTGGCGTAGGCGTCCACGACCCGCGCCAGTTTGGAAATACCGACCACGCGGCCTTGCGGGATATACGCCACCCACGCCCGCCCGATAATCGGCGCCATGTGGTGTTCGCAATGGCTCTCGAAGCGGATACCCCGCAGCACGATCATTTCGTCGTAGCCTTCGATTTCCTCAAAGGTCTTTTGCAGAATAGCTTCCGGATCCTCGCCATAGCCGCGAAAAAACTCCTCGAAGGCCCGGGTGACACGCCCCGGCGTCTCCTTAAGTCCATCGCGCGCCGGATCGTCGCCGGTCCAGCGAATGATCGTTCGGAACGCCGTTTCGACTTCGTCGCGGCTGGGTTTTTGAGTGGTTTTCATGCAGAATTGGTTCTTGTCCTGAGTGTTGCAACCTCGTCTGGTGTCCTACCACATTTCTAACCCTTGGATATCGACGCGAAGGGTTTGATTGCGACGGCGGAACGGCTAAAGACAAGTCGGCTCAGCGTGGGCGTATTTTGGCCCAGGTGCGGGGGGGCGCGGGTGTTCACGAACGATTTGAATCGCGATTGCTATCCCGCGAGGACGCGCCGTTGGGGTATTGCGATCGGCACAGTCACCTTGCTGACGGTCTGTCTGGCGCTCGTCAGTCCACGCACCATACCGTTCTGCGCGCCGCTGCTGTTCATGACGGCGTTTGCCGCTTTTTTCACGCGCGCTACAGCCAGCTTTCGCAGCTTTTCTCCCGGCGCTGGCGCGCTGACAGCTGCTGCCTTTCTTGGCTATGCGCTGTTGAGCAGCCTGTGGGCCGAACGGCCGCTGGATACGCTCCCGCCGGTCTTGGGCGCCGCCGTGTACTTTGCCGGATGCGGCCTCATTATCCACACCATGCTGCAGGAAAAACGCCACAACATTTTTCATATTTCGGAAGGCGTTTGGATCGGCCTGTTTGCTGGCCTCGTCTATCTGCTGATTGAAATCCTCTCAAAGCAAACCATCAAACTGCACCTTTACAATGCGCTCGGCCTGTCGCCCGGCATGCTTCGGCCGCCGAGTTTTTTCCAATGGGAAGGCACGCGGCTGGTCTTCATCGCACCGTCGGACCTGACTCGGAATATCGCGCCCGTCACGCTTTTCTTGTGGTCGGCGCTGCTGGCGCTGCGCGGCACCTCGCCCACCGGCTTTGCGCGCGTCACGAGCTTGGCGCTGTTTCTGATTGCGACGGCTGTTGTGTTTCTGTCGGAGCATGAAACGTCCAAGCTCGCACTCGCTGGCGGCGCGGCAGCATTTGCGATGGCCCGCATCACACCGCTGTGGACAGAACGGCTTTTGCGGGTGGCGTGGGTTACGATGTGTCTCGCTGCGATCCCGATTTCGCTCTCGCTGCACCGCCTCAATCTGCACAATGCCCCCTGGATGCAAGAGACCGCGCGCCATCGCATCGTGATCTGGAACCACACGGCCGAAGAATCGCTCAAGTCGCCGGTCATTGGGATTGGCGCGGGCATGATGTACGGCATCGCGGCGTCCGAGCCAGCCCCGCCGGTTGACCAGAAGTTTTCATGGAAGGTGCCCCATGCCCACAACGTCTACCTGCAGACGTGGTTTGAACTCGGCATGATCGGCGCGGCACTGCTGACCCTGGTCGGGCTTGCCATCCTTGAGCGCATTCGCCGCTTCGGGCGGCGCATCGCGCCTTATGCGCAGGCAACGTTTGCAAGCTCCGCCATCATGGCCGCATCGAGCTACGGGATGTGGCAGGTATGGTTTGTCGCGATGTACGGCCTGACGGTCGCGCTATTTGCCATCGCCATCCGCGCCAACATCCGGGCCGAGACCGCCGTCCGCGGATAGCGCCGATGTCACGAGATGGCCGGTGCGCTCGGAATCGGCACCGCGGCCAGCTCTGCTTCCCGCTTCTTTGCTCCGATCGAACGGACCAGCACGTAGAACACCGGCGTGAAAATCAATCCAAACAGGGTGACGCCGATCATCCCGGAAAACACCGCCGTGCCGAGTGATTGACGCATCTCGGCACCAGCACCCGTTGCAAACACCAGCGGCACAACGCCGAGAATAAAGGCCAGCGACGTCATCAGGATCGGCCGCAGCCGGGTCCGCGCGGCCTCAACGGCGGCGTCAAAGCGGTTCATGCCGTGCTCTTCAGCCTGCTTGGCAAACTCGACGATCAAAATTGCGTTCTTGGCCGCGAGG
>JANMOL010000310.1:0-1553 GCA_031369245.1 Hyphomicrobium sp.
CAGTCGGAAGTGCAGCTCGAGACAACCAAGCGCAATGTGCTGGTCGCCTCGTACACGGTGATTTCGGCAATTGGGCGGCTCAATGTTGCCGAACTCGGCGCCGTCGGCTCGGCCTACAATCCCGAGGTCCACTACGACGAAGTCCGCCGCAAGTGGTTCGGCCTCGACATCACCCACGATGATGGCCGCCGCGAACACATCGATGCTTGGGGCACCCAGGTCGAGCACGCTCCCGTCAAGTAGCCCGCCCAGCCCTACGATGCGCACGACTGCTTGCCGCTGCAAGTCCGCGGGCGTGCCAATGTGTTTGCGCTTTTGGCGTCCGATTTGCCTTGAGAGTGCCGTCCTTCGGGGATAACTCGTAGGAGAAGCGTTGCTGGTTTTTCTGCAACCTGCCACGATGGAACGCGGGGGAAGACAAGCCTCCACACGTCAGCGTCGGCGGGCAGCTGCAACGTCGCGAGGGTCGTGCGTGATATTTCCGTCCGAAATGTTGCCCGCGCTTCCGCGGCATGCTGGATTGCCGGAGCTACGGCGTCGGACACGACTTCAGAAGGTGCGGGTATGACGAGATTGGATCACGGCGCTGAACCGAGCATGGAGGATATCCTCGCTTCGATCCGCAAGATCATCGCCGAAGAGCCGCCGGGTTTGCGGCCCGTGCCGCCGCTTCAGCGGGCGATGGCGTCGTCAACCTCTGTTATTGATCGGCCGCCGCTGCATCGCGAACCGCTGTCGGAATTGCGGCCGGCTGCAATCGAACCCTATTTGAGGTCGTCGCCTGCGCAATCGCCCTCACAATCGAACATGCCGGCCTATCCGTCGGCCAGCGTGCCTCTCGCCGAAGTGGTCAAGCCCGCTGCCGATCGCGTAATAGCCGCGCGTTCCGTCGAGCCAGAATTTAAAGCGTCGTCGTTGCCGGGCAAGAGTATCGACGATCAGCTGGCAGATTTGCTGGGCGATGCGCCGGCCATCGCCCAATCTGCAGCCAACGATTCTTTACCGGACCGGCTGCCTGACGCGGCTCAAATAGATCCGTCCATCGATGTCGTCGCCAAGCTGACCGGCTGGCCTTCACCGGTGGAGACGACCAACGCTGCACCCAATTCCCATGACCTGGAGCCACGCCCCGGCTTTACGGTTTCGCGCGCCGGCTATGTACACGGTGCCAACGCTACTGACGACCAGGGCCCTGATCCGTTTGAATTTGATCTTGGGCCATCGCCGTTTGAACTCAAGATTCAAAAGATCATCGATCCGGCTCTGCCCGGCGATGCAGGCGGTGCCGCCGAAACGCTGACGGAGGCTGCGGAGACGAGCCAGCCCGAACCCAAAGCCGAGACACCCGCCGTTGAAAAAATCGAAGCGGACAGTGCTCCAGTTCAGCCCGCGCCCGCGCCGATGCCAGCCCGTGAAGTCATGCGCGAAGTTAAGTTTGTCACACCGATCGGCGTCGTGATCACCGACGCGCCGCGTTTTGACCCGCTCCCGATTGTCAACAAAGAGCCAGCGCTCGCCGGCGCCAAGCCGTCGGTGACCGCAACGCTGCCGCC
>JANMOL010000326.1:0-2028 GCA_031369245.1 Hyphomicrobium sp.
ACCTTTTGAGCCCGATGCTGCGACAGACACTCAAGACCCCGACACAAGCTCGAAACTAGCCTGACACAAGCCCGCAACCAGCCCGAAACCAGCGAGATCCGCCGTGACACAGACCGCCACCCAATCGATGCTCAAAACGGTGAATTTCACCGTCGGCATCGCTTTGCTGGTTATGCTGTTCCCGATCGGCGGCAAGCTGCCGGAAAAACCGGCCGGTGTGCGTACCGCGATTGAGCTGATCAGCAAAAAGCAATCTGCTCCGACGGCCGCGACGGTCAGCGCGCTGGCGTAAACATTGGCGGTCATCAGCTCAGTTTGAACGGATTGAAATCGGTCGTGCGGTCGAAGTGATCTTCGTTCTCAGCGCGCTTTAAGGCGCCGACGACGCGCGTCGTCACCGGCAGCATGACAATCTCGACGGCCGTTTTTGCGATGAACTGGCTGATCACCAGCGTCAGCACCAGCTCGTTCGGCATGATGCCGGAATTGTAAAATGCCAGCGGATAAAACAGCGCGCTATCGATGGCTTCGCCAGCGACCGTTGAGGCGACGAAACGCGCGCTCATGTTGCGGCCTTGGCTGGCAACTTTCATCTTCGCCAGGACGTAGGAATTGACGAAGCTGCCGCACACGAACGCCAGCATCGAGGCGCCCGCAATGCGCCAGGTATTACCAAACGCGATCTCATAGACCTTCTGGTTGGGCCATGCTGGCGCGGGCGGCAGCGCGACAACCACGGCGGCCATGATCGAGGCGAATACCAGGGCGGCAAATCCGGCCCAGATCACCCGCCGGTCGCGGCCGTAACCGTAAACCTCGGTCAGCACGTCGCCAAAGATGTAGGAAATCGGAAAGAACAGCACGCCCGCCCCAAAGGTCACGGTGCCGATGAGCGGCAAATTGAGTTGGGCTGCTTTGGCGGGCCCGATCAAATTTGAGCAGATCAGCACGGCTACAAACGCCACCATGACCAGGTCGTAGTAGCGGTAGGTGCGCTGAATTGGCTCCATGCTCATCCCTTAACTTGACTTGCCCGGTCCGTGACTTAGTGATCCGTCGATGTATACGATCAAAGAAATCTTTTACACGCTGCAGGGCGAAGGCGCGAATGCCGGTACGCCAGCCGTGTTCTGCCGGTTTGCTGGCTGCAATTTGTGGTCGGGCCGCGATGACGATCGCGCCACGGCCCAATGCCAATTCTGCGATACCGACTTTGTTGGAACTGACGGCCCCGGCGGCGGCAAATTCGCGACCGCCGACGAGCTGGCGCGGGCTTGCCGGGCTGCATGCTTCGCGCCGCATGGTCCCTCGATGATCGTGCTGACCGGCGGCGAGCCGATGCTGCAGGTCGATCAGGCCCTGATCGACGCGTTGCACGCGCGCGGCTTCAACATCGCCATCGAGACCAACGGCACCCTGCCCGTGCCTGGCGGCATCGATTGGGTGTGCGTGTCGCCCAAGGCTGGAACCGCATTGGTGCAAATCGCCGGCGACGAATTGAAAGTTGTGTATCCGCAGGATGGCCTTGATCCGTCATCGCTGCTGGGGCTCGATTTCGAGCATCGCTTTTTGCAACCGATGGATGGCCCGGTGCAGGCAGAAAACACGGCGGCCGCGATTGCCTACTGCATGGCCCATCCGCCGTGGCGGCTGTCTGTACAAACGCATAAGGTTCTCGGCATCGCTTAGGCGCATTCTTTAGGGGGTTTTCAATCATGCGTGTCGTCTCAGTGGGCTATCTGACGGCACTGATGCTTCTGTCCCCGATCCCCGCGGCTCAGGCCGAGACCGGATGTGGAGGGAAAGACTTTCCAACGCTCTGCATGACGGTCGATATTCAAGGTGCCGCCCAACTCAAGGGCGCTTCGACCACAGCGGTGCTCTTTAAATCATGTGCCGAATGGGCCGATGACCGTGCCAACGCCAACGGCCGGCAAGCGATTTCATTTCTGATGAATAAATTTACGCCCGTCAGCGGGGTTTCGTTTGGCCTGATCGGGTTCGTGCAAAAATACGCCGGTCCTGGAA
>JANMOL010000371.1:0-1879 GCA_031369245.1 Hyphomicrobium sp.
ACAGGTAGCCGATCTGGCGCGGGCGGGATCTGAACTGGTGCGCATCACCGTTGACCGCGATGAAGCAGCCAAAGCCGTGCCGCACATCCGCGACGGGCTGCGCCGCCAGGGTGTCAGCGTGCCGCTGATTGGCGATTTCCACTACATCGGCCACAAGCTGCTGGCCGATCATCCAGCGTGTGCCGAAGCGCTCGACAAATATCGCATCAATCCTGGCAACGTCGGCTTTAAAGACAAGAAAGATAGGCAATTCGGGGCAATCATCGAGACGGCGGCGCGGCATAACAAGCCGGTGCGGATTGGCGTCAACTGGGGTTCTCTCGACGGCGAGCTTCTGACCCATCTGATGGACGAAAACGCCAAAGCCGCAGAGCCGGTTTCGGCCCGCGCGGTGATGCACGAAGCGATGGTGCAATCGGGTCTGATGTCAGCGCAGCGCGCCGAGGAGATGGGGCTCGGGGCCGATAAGATCATCGTCTCTGGCAAAGTCTCGAACGTCCAGGATTTGCTGGCGGTCTACGCGCTGCTAGCGCAACGCAGCCGCTATGCGCTGCATCTTGGCCTGACCGAAGCCGGCATGGGCTCGAAGGGCATCGTCGCGTCGTCAGCCGCGATCGGCATTCTGCTGCAAGCCGGCATCGGCGATACGATCCGCTTTTCGCTGACGCCGGAACCGGGCGGCGACCGGACGCAGGAAGTGCGCGCCGCGCAGGAACTGCTGCAAACGATGGGGTTGCGCTCGTTCGTGCCGGTTGTGGCCGCCTGTCCGGGATGCGGGCGCACGACCTCGACGGTGTTTCAAGAACTGGCGCGCGATATCCAAAACATGATCCGCGATCGCATGCCGGATTGGAAAACGCGCTACCCGGGCGTCGAGACGCTGAACTTTGCGGTCATGGGCTGCATCGTCAACGGCCCTGGCGAGAGCAAGCACGCCGACGTCGGGATCTCGCTGCCCGGAACGGGCGAAAGCCCGGCCGCGCCGATTTTCATCGACGGCAAGAAAGCCATGACGCTGCGCGGCCCCAACATCGCCGCCGATTTCAAGGTAATTGTCGAAGACTATATCGAGAAGCGTTTTGGCGCGGGCGGCTCGGGTGCGGGCAGCAGAGCGGCGGAATAGGCCAGCCTACAGCCAGTCGGCGCCTATTCGGCGCTCCGGCGACGTCTATCCGGCGCCCAGGCGCGGCTTAGCCGGCGCCGAAGACGCGGCCTAGAGCTAGGCCGCGTACGCCACCCAGACGTTGGGTTCCTCATAGCGGCCCCGTTGGCGTTCTAGGTCGATCTTCACCGGCACCAGCGCGCCGTCGAGTTCGTAGTCGCCTGACGTTTCAAATTTTTGATTGGCCCAGTTTTCCCAAAACCCGACGTGCTCCTCAACAACCATCGAGCGTTCGCATGGGCCAACCAGTTTGCCGCCCGCCGATAAATGGCTTCTGAGCCACGGGTCGTAGGTTCGCCCGCGGTTGTCGGTCCAGGTGACGTAATCGTGGATCGAGACGCGGGGATGCTGGGCTTTGGCGGACGGGCGGACCGGTGCGATAAGGCCGCTCAGGCCTTTCTCCGCCGCGAGCCCAAGCAGCGCTTGGATCATCATGCGGGCATAGCCCTTCGAGCGGTACAGCGCTGGCACCGAGATCGCGAGCGCACCCAGCATGTTGGGCTTTTGACCGCGCTTGCGGTTGGCACCCTGCTCGACCACCCAATCCCAGCCCTCGGGCGGCAAGGCGTTGGCGTCGGGACAGTACAACGGTGCGCAGTTGGCAACGGCCACGGGGTAGCCGCGCTCTTCATCCACCAAGCAAAGCTGATAGTCGGCGTATTGCTCTAGTAGACTAGAGTATAAATTGTAGTGAGCGCGAGTATAGTTGAGATAACC
>JANMOL010000462.1:0-7923 GCA_031369245.1 Hyphomicrobium sp.
TGTTATAAAAAACGACGGCTGGAATAGCGGCAACCAGACCGAGCGCGGTTGCAAACAGAGCTTCGGCGATGCCCGGCGCGACCACCGCGAGATTTGTATTTTTCGAGATTGCGATCGACTGGAAGCTCGTCATGATGCCCCAGACGGTGCCGAACAAACCGACAAAGGGCGCCGTCGAACCGACCGTTGCCAGAAACAGCAAGCGCCGGTCCAGCCGTTCCATTTCACGGCTGATGGTGACGTCCATGACCTTTTCCACGCGCAGCTGAATACCGCCGAGCGCACGAATGTTGCCTTCGACCGAGCGCTTCCACTCGCGCATGGCGGCAACAAACAAAGCGGCCATGGTGATGGTGCGGCCGCGTGATAGCCCGGCATAAAGCTCATCGAGCGACTGGCCCGACCAGAACAACTGCTCGAACTTGTCGCTTTCGACGCGGGCTTTGCGAAACGCGAACAGCTTTTCGAAGATGATGGCCCACGACCAGACCGACGCCACGCCGAGCCCGATCATCACGAGCTGAACAACGATGTGGGCCTGTATGAAAAGCTCTAAAAAGGAAAACCCGCCCACGCCAACGGGAGCAACGACGCCTTGGGCAACTTCAGCGGGGTTCATTTGTCCATCCGTCGTGCATCATGAATTCATCATCGGGTGCGAGAAGCCGTCGGCGTGCAGGGTCTTAGAAGTCTCAGGAGCCTAATGATCCCACGTAACCGCGGCAGCCGCGCGGCAAGGCGCAGACCGCCGGTGTCCGGCGCGATACAGGAACGCTGATTCGGAAGAACGGCCCACCCCGTCCGCGCGCCCGCCGCACGCATCGCCTTACGCGCCTTTTTGCTCTGCAATATGACCAAACAAGGGCTTCAAGGGTCCAAACGGCCCCTCTGATCTCGTGTTTTATCCACTGAATTCAACGCCGCAGCCGCGGCTACGACCGTCCCCGGTGCTGCCGTTTCTATCCGCCAACGGCCGGGCAACGGCCACGCACAGCCTAGGCCCCAGCCTCGGTCCGCAGCCATCCCTGAAACCCGCCGCAAAGCCCTCAAGTGATGCGGAATTGACAAAACGGGTGCGAAAATAATCAAACGCCCAAAAAACCACCGGTAAGGTGTTGAGTTCTGAGGCAAGATGCCTTGACATTTCGCGTCGTTACGTCGCACATTTTCCTCGGGAATAAAAAAATTGCCTGACAAGCAACTCTGACCGGCAACTCTGACAAACAACTCTGGCGGCACCCGAATAACGCAACCGCTGGCTCAACAGGGGACGTTCCAGGATGGCAACTCCACACGATCCGCGTGTCGATCGCATGTTAGCTGGCGACCGGACCGCATCGATCATCGCGCTCACCGTGCTTTGGGCCGTGCTGCTGTTTGTGTTCATCTCGGTCATGCCGCTCGCCAGCGATCCGACGATCCTCTACGTGCTCGGCGCCGGCGTCGGCATGGTGCTGCTGTTCAATACCGCCTCGATCCTGGCGATGATCAGCCACTATTCCGAGGACCGCGACAATATCTATGGCCTCGACCTGCACTACCTCGACGCCATGAACAAAACCGATCTCTGAGGAGCGCTGCAATGGCACAAGATAATTATCAGCCGCCTGAGCAATCAGCCTTCGGCCAAATCTTCGATACTTTATTCCTGCTGGCGCTCGTCATCGCGGCGCTGTTTGCACCGGTTTATCTCGGCCTCGCAGCCGGCGCCAAAACCACGACCGATCTTACGGGCAAGTCCTGGCAGGAGATGGGCCAGTCGGCGGCCCAGCAAGCCGCCTGGGAAAAAATTGGACAGACGCCTGAGACCGCGGCACCGATCATCGGCTCGCGCTTTGACTACACCTTTGATCCGCTGGCGCTGGCCATCACCGCCGCTGTGGTCATCGCTTACTTCGTTTTCATCGTGCGCTTTTCCGACAAGGAATATCGCGACGTGATCCGTGAACGCTTCGGCGACAAGTGAGGACAGCATCATGCCCGACATCGCAGCAATGAACGCGTTCCAGCTTCTCGAATTGGCGGCCTGGGCAATCTCGGCCGTGCTCGGCTTGTGGATGCTGGTCGATCTCTTGCGCACCAACATGGCCTATTCGGAAGATGTCCTGATGTCGTCCCGCGAGGGCGAAATCGAGAATGAGCTTGTGATCGACCCGACGCACCGGAGATAACCAGATGGCTACGCAAACAACCGCTATTCATGGCGAAAAAGTATCGCTGCTGCGCGTGCTCGGCCCCGGTCATGTCTGGGCTCTCGGCGTCGGCATCGTTTTGGTCGGCGAGTTCATGGGCTGGAACTTCGCAGTCGGCAAAGGCGGCGCGATTGCAGCCTTGATTGCCTGCTGGTTTGCCGGCCTGCTCTATACTTGCGTTGCCATGATCGACAGCGAGGTGACCTCGACGGTCGCGGCCGCTGGCGGACAGTACGCCCAGGCCAAACACATTGTCGGGCCGCTGATGGCCTTCAACGTCGGGCTGTTTCTGGTCATGGCCTACACGATGCTGGAAGCGGGCAACGCGATCACCGCTGGGTATCTCGTGCAAACGGTCGGCGGCATGGCCGGCTTTGAAGGCATATGGGACAAACCGTTCATCGTTCTGACGATCCTGTTCCTGGCTTGGCTCAACTATCGCGGCGTCTACGCGACCCTGACGTTCAACCTCGTCATCACCGCGATTGCGTGCTTTGCGATCGTCGTGCTGTTTGCGGCCGTCAAGCCGTGGAGCACGGACATGCTCAAGCATCAGGAGATGATCAACGGCAACACCCTGCCCTACGGCTGGCTGGGCGTGCTGGCGGCGATGCACTTTGGGCTGTGGTATTATCTCGGCATCGAAGGCACGACGCAGGCGGCCGAAGAAGTCCGCTCACCGGCCCGCGCCCTGCCGCTTGGCACGATGACTGGAATGATTACGCTGCTGGTGGCGGCGACAATGACTTGGTACATCTGCGTTGGCCTGATGCCGTGGGAATATCTCGGCCAAGCCATCACGCCGCTGTTTGATGCGGCGCGATTGACCGAGTCGGTGCCGCTGATGGTGCTGCTGTTCATCGGCACGATCTTCTCGACGCTGGCGTCCGCCAACGGTTGCATCAACGACGCCTCCCGCGCCTGGTTCTCGATGGGCCGCGATCGCTATTTGCCGGTCTGGTTCGGGGCAGTGCATCCAAAGTATCGCACACCCTACCGCGCGATCGTGTTTTTGGTTCCCGTGGCGCTCATTTTTGCGCTCCAAGTGCCGCTCGACCAGGTCATCACGTTCTCGATTTTGTCGGGCCTGCTTGGCTACACCTTCATGTCGTTCAACATGATGATGTTCCGCAACAAGTGGCCGCTCGGCTCGATCAAGCGCGGCTATGTCCACCCGTTGCATCCACTGCCAGCCATTGTGCTGCTGGTGCTGTGCTCGGTCACCTATTTCGCGGTCTTCCTGGGCTACGGCACACAGCTCGCCGCCATGATGGCGTTCTACATCGTGGCGTCGGCATGGTTTGCCTTCCACCGCTACAAATATGTCCGGCGCGGGGATCAGTTCACCATGAACTGGCCACGCCCGCAGGGCTACTGATCGCGGCGAACACGTTGCGGCGCGCTTCTCACACGAAGCGTGCCGCATTTTTCTTTGACGGAGATGGTGCGTGTCCCTCGCCTGGACCCTTGGGACTGCAGCGGCGATTGCCGCGGCGCTGGCAACGCTGGCCAGCCGTGAACGGCGCGCACTTCGAGCGGCCCGCAGCTCCATTCTCGATGCTGTCGAGGGTCAATTCCGCAGCGCGCAGCTCACTACGGATGACGCTGGATTTCCGCGCCTCGCCGGCGTGATCAGCGGACGGCATCTGCGGCTCGATCTGATCCCGGATACGATGACGATCCGCCGCCTGCCGCAACTCTGGCTGGCGGTCACGGACGTGCAGCCTTTGCCGCTGGTCAACCGCGGCGTCGCGATCCTCGTGCGCCCGTCCGGCGCAGATTATTACTCTTTGACCGAACGCATGACCCACCGTCTCGACCCGCCAGCGGGCTTTCCATGGGAGAGCCTTGTGAAAGGTGAGACGGCGCAGTCAGCCGGCACACTTGAGCGCATTCGCCAGACCGCAGCGGCCGTTCTCGCCGATCCCAAGGTCAAGGAAATTGCCATCACCCAGCGCGGCGTGCGGATTGTGCGGCAGCTGAGCGAGGGCCGGCGCGGCGACCACCTGCTGTTGCGCCAATGCGCCTTCGACGGCGCCCGGCTCGACCCGCTCGAGCTCAAAAATTTACTGGCTCAGCTCGAACATTTGTCGCAAGCGCTGCGCGACGCTTCCAAGGGGCAGGCGGCGTGACAGACCAGCCCCCCAAGCGCGGCGCCAAACCCCTTCATCCGTATGCCGTGCTGGCGCTCGCCATCGTTTTGCCGGGCATGGGGCACGTCGCCGTTGGCCAGCCCCAACGCGGATTTGGCTTTGCGTTTTTCGCGCTCATCTTAGCGCTGCTGACATGGCACATCACGCCGCCCGAGCGCTCGTTCATTGGCCGCTCGGCGCTTGGCCTGTTCGTGTGGGCGCTCTCAATCCCGGATGCCTATAGGATCGCGCGCACCCACTGGCAAACGTGGCTCAGCGCGAACCCGGTGTGATTTACGCCGCCTGCGCGTTGAACGCTGCACGCACGGCGTTGCTCAGGCGCAACGGCTTGCCCGACATCGACACCAGCACCACCGTCACGTCGGCTTCGAAGATGCGGCGGTCCTCGGCAGAAATCGATTGCATCAGGCGCACGCTCGCGCCGCCGAGTTCTTTGACGCGCGTCTCGACTTCGAGCAAATCGTCCATGCGGCCCGGGCGCAAAAATTCGCAATTCATCCGGCGCACAACAAAGGCCGCGGGTTCGCGGCTGTCTGAGCCGTCGATCAGGCCGCGCGCGTCCGCCCCGAGCAGGCGCAGAAAATCGGTCCGGCCGCGTTCGCAAAACCGCACATACGAGGCGTGATAGACCACGCCGCCCGCGTCGGTATCTTCAAAATAGACCCGCACCGGCAGGATGTGCCGTTTGCCGGTTTCATCATCGATGATCCGGCCGGCGAGATCAGGCCAGTTGGTCTGCGTCACGCCACGCCCTCGCTGCCCAAGTCGACCAAGACGATCTCCGGCGGCGACCCAAACCGGATCGGCATGGCCGAACAGCCCAAACCGCCGGATACGATCAAATGCCGACTGTCTTCGATGACGTGGCCGTATGCGAAACGATTGCCGTAGAGCGACGGCACCACCGGCGAATATCCCAAAATCCTAATCTGGCCGCCGTGCGTGTGGCCCGACAAGGTCAGCGCCACGCGCGCTGGCACCTTGGGGAAAATATCGGGCTCATGCGCCATCAGGATCACCGGTGCAGCATCGGTCACCTGCGCCAGCGTGCCGGGCAAATCGTGGACGCCGCCATAGTTCTTCTTGCCGGTCCGTTTGAAATCGTCGTACTCGCCGGCCCGCGGCCAGAAGGCCCACTGATCGCCGAGACCGGCCAGCCAAAACGGCTGGCCATCCTTGATCAAACGCACGGCCTTGTTCTCGTAAACCGGGATGCCCACGGCTTCGAGCGCAAGCCCTGCACGCGTTGGCCCGGCGCGGCGCTGTTGCACTTCGAGCTCATCCCACCAATCGTGATTGCCGAGGATGGCGTGCACGCCGAGCGGCGCCCTGAGTTTGCCGAGCGGGGTCGCCCAGGCGCCGGCCTGCACTGGCGTCGAATACTTACCGAGGCGATGCCCGACCACGTAATCACCCAGCAGCAGGATCGAATCGGCGCCAAGCGTATTGGTCTGCCGGACGATCTCTTCGACCCGCCCGACCGACATCCACGGTTCGCAAATGTGCATGTCAGCCAGAATGGCGAGCCGCAGTTTAAGCCCCGGCGTCCATCCAGGCGGCGTGATCGCATAGCGCGTCACCGATTGCCGAAAACTCGAAGCCACGGCGTAGCCGCCCAAGGCCGAACTCGAAAGCCCCATGACGGCCAGCGCTTTGAGAATGTCGCGTCGTGTGAACACGCGGGGCAACCCTTATCGGTTTGTCATCTGAAACCAGCGATCATCCTGAGAGAAAAAACCGGGCGAAACCGTGAAACGGCCGTGGTCAACTTGAGTGGACTTAAAGCGGCTCTTGATCCAAATCATCATCAAAAATCGGCAATTCCGGCGTGGCGGTGCGCGCTGGACCCGACAATCCGAGATGGCGATAGGCTCTGAGCGTCAAGACCCGGCCGCGCGGCGTGCGGCTGACGAAGCCCTGCTGGAGCAAGTACGGCTCGACGATGTCTTCAAGCGCGTCACGCGGCTCGGAGAGCGCGGCGGCCAGCGTCTCGATCCCAACCGGTCCGCCCTCGTAATTTTTGGCGATGCAGCCGAGATAGCGGTGATCGAGCGCATCGAGGCCTTCAGCATCGACTTCAAGCATCCGCAGCGCCTTGTCGGCGACCGCTGCATTGATGATCGCTGCGCCATCGACGGCTGCAAAATCGCGCACCCGGCGCAGCAGGCGTCCGGCAATGCGCGGCGTCCCGCGCGAGCGTTTGGCGACTTCGCGTGCGCCATCGACCGACATCACCGCGCCCAGCACACGGGCGCCGCGCGCGACGACGAGTTCGAGTTCTTCGTTGGTATAGAAATTGAGCCGGATCGGAATGCCGAAGCGATCGCGCAATGGATTGGTCAGCTGACCGGCCCGCGTGGGCGCGCCAATGAGCGTGAACTTCGGCAGGTCAATACGCACGGAGCGTGCGGCCGGGCCCTCGCCGATCATCAGGTCGAGCTGGAAATCCTCCATCGCCGGATAGAGAATTTCTTCGACCGCCGGACTGAGGCGGTGGATCTCGTCGATGAACAGCACGTCGCGCTCTTCGAGATTGGTCAGCAGGGCTGCCAGGTCGCCGGCCTTCGAAATCACCGGGCCGGATGTCGCGCGAAAGCCGACGCCCAATTCCTTGGACATGATCTGCGCCAGCGTCGTCTTGCCAAGACCAGGGGGGCCCGCAAACAGCACGTGATCGAGGGCATCGCCGCGGGCTTTGGCGGCCTGGATGAAGACCCGCAGATTGGCGCGCGCCTGCTCCTGGCCGATGAACTCGGCGAGCGATTGCGGGCGGATGTTCGCCTCAAAGGCGTCCGCATCTTTGCGGGCACTGGTCAAAAGCCTGTCAGTTGCTGGCCGCTCGGTCATGGTTTGTTCGTGGCGCTATTCGCCAGCGCCGTCAAGGCGGCGCATCGCAGGCCAGCCTGTGGCCGTGAACGCGGGCACCAATACCGCTAGCGCACGACCTTAGTCATGGGCTTGGGCGCGGCGATGAACTTGACGCCAAGCTCGGTCTCGCCGCGGCGCATGATGCGGCATTCATACATCACGCGGTCCATGCGCACGACCAGCTTGATGCGGTCCATGGCGCTGGCTTCCGATTTGAATGGGTTGTCCCAGCCATCGCGCAGCTCAAGCCGCGCACCCGTCGTCGACATATCGCGGATCAGGCACGGCACCGACACGGTGGTCCCGTCGAAATAGATCTGGGCCGGGGTCTGACTTTGCCGGCGCGGGGCAAAGCGATTGTCGCCATCGCTGCGCGCTGCGGCATAGCTAAAGGCCGGCTTGGAGTGTTGTCCCGAGCGGCGGCCAAATCCAACGTCCATGGCATGCCCTCCCGGCGCCAATATGAAACCCGTTCTGAACACAGATCATGCATCACGGACCGTTAACGCGGCGCTAACGAAGTCGCGCGACGATTCGGCAAGCCCGCGTTTGATCATCAACCAGCGGCCCGGCCGTTTGTCAGCATTGCGCTATTGTTTCAAAATACCGCCGGAAATCAGCATGGCCCGCATGCCAATCGCCACGAGGCCTGCGAGGAACGCCAGAAACGGCATCGCGGCGCCCGCTGGAATGGGCCACACGATGTGGGC
>JANMOL010000483.1:0-3048 GCA_031369245.1 Hyphomicrobium sp.
CCTCAGGGCCGCTCTCGCTTTCGAGTGTGTAGGCTGCCATGGCGGTCGTCATCGCTGTTGCTCCCGTGGCGTTGCGTTGGTGGAGATGATCGAACTCTAACGGTGCGGCCTCGCCTGCCTCGCCTGCCGGGCCAACGAGGCCTGCCTTTGCCTGCGAGACCTGCGAGGCCGAGCTGACGAATGCGCACGCTGTTTCAAACGCCGCTGCCGCCGATCGGAATACCGGGCTCACGCTTGGCGCGGCGAATGGTCAAAAACGTCTTGACGCTGGCGACGTTGGGGGCGGCTGTCAATTCGTTCAAAACAAAATCCTGGAAGCGGGTCAGATCGCGCGCCACGCATTTCAGCATGTAGTCGCTTTCACCCGACAACATGTAGGCCTCGCGCACCAGCGGCCAGCCGAGCACGCGATTTTCGAACGCCCGCAAATCCGATTCAGCTTGGTTGTGCAGCCGCACCATGGCGAACGCCGTCAGCGCAAAGCCGAGCGCATCCTCATCGAGCAGAGCCGCATAACCAGCGATCAGTCCGGCTTCTTCAAGCACCCGGACGCGGCGCAGGCAGGGTGGTGCCGACAGCCCGATTTTGGTCGCAAGCGCGATGTTGGTAATGCGGCCGTCGGCCTGAAGTTCTCTCAAAATGCGCCAATCGGTGGCGTCGAGTTCAAGCGGCATGGCGGACGTCTCGGGGAGCGGCTGCGGGGGCCTATGTAATAACAGGAACCCCAACGCAGGTGTGGATTTTCGTTTCTTGCGCACAAGCCGTTACGCAGCGGGCTCTCGACAGGCGCCCGCCCGCGCCCCAAAAAGGCCCCATGACCGCACGATCGGCGTCAGTCCGTCCCTTGAGCCTCGAAGGCTGCCGCGCCTGGATTATTTCCGATGGCAAGGCGGGCCACGAAATCCAATGCCTGGGCGTCGCCGCAGCGCTCGGCGTCGAGGCCGAGATCAAGCGCGTCGCGCCGCGCGGGCTCTACAAGCTGACCGCGCCGTGGGGACCGGTCGCGCCAACCGAGCGGTTCGGGCACTCCGGCTCGCGCTTTGGTCCGCCCTGGCCGGCGATTGCCTTCGCCACCGGCCGCGTGACAACGCCCTACATCCGGGCCCTCAAGCGGATGGCGCGGCTCCAGACCTACACCGTGATCCTGCTCGACTCGCGCACCGGCGCCTCAAGCGCCGATTTGTTCTGGGTGCCCGAGCACGATAGCCGCCGCGGGCCAAACGTCATCACGACGCTAACTTCGCCGCACGGCTTTACCCCATCGCGCTTGGCAGCACTGCGCGCCGACATGCCGCCCGAGATCGCAGCCTTGCCCGCGCCGCGCGTCGCGGTGCTGATCGGCGGACCCAACGGCGACTACAGCTATGGCGCGGGTGATATCAGCCGCTTGGCCGCATCGCTGGCCGGGCTCGCTCACAATGGCGCAAGCCTGATGATGACCCCGTCGCGTCGAACACCGCCCGGCCTGATCGCAGCGCTCGACGCCGCAACCGCCGCCATGCCGCGCCTGTTGTGGTCCGGCGCTGGCGACAATCCCTATCCGTCGTTCCTGGCCCATGCCGACGCCTTCGTCGTCACCGCCGATAGCGTCAACATGGCGGGTGAGGCGGCCGCCACTGGCAAACCGATTTACATTTTCACGCCGAGCGGCAGCAGCCCGAAATTTGCGCGTTATCATGCGGCCTTGCAGGCCTATGGTGCCACCCGGCCCTTGCCGGACGGCGCACGGGCAGCGCTCGAACAGTGGACGTATGCGCCGCTCGATAGTGCGCATACGATTGCTGCGGAAATCACCCGCCGATGGGCACGCCGCGCCGCCATGCTGCCGGGCTTGGTGCGCGGCGAAGACGGGGTGAGCTGAGGCATGCTGCAGGGTGACAGGGCCATCGACCGTGCTGACGGGTTTGCGGCTGGCGGAAGTCTGCCGCGGTCCGGCGAGATCACCTATCCCAATGACCGGCGGCGGCTGCGGCTGATCGCGGAATTCGGTTTGCTGTTCATCGCAGCGCCGTTGCTGATGCGCTACGCGGTGTTTCATCACCAAGTGCCGCTGTTCTACGCGCTGCCGCCGGTGCTCGCCCTGATGATGGCGTTTTTGTTTTTTGATCCGAGTTTCAGCCTGCGGCGCGAACTCGAGCGCGGCGTCTCCCGGTCAGCGGTCAAATCGATCCTGCTGATTTTTGCAGCCGGCGCCGTGATCGTCACGGTGCTCGTCGCAGCCTTTATGCCCGAGCGGTTTTTCTTGCTGGCCGCTGAGCGCCCGGGCCGCTGGCTCAAGATCATGACGCTCTATCCGTTTACCTCCGTGCTGGCGCAGGAGTTCGTCTATCGCGTTTTTCTGTTTCACCGTTACGGCCCGCTGTTTCAAAACCGCTGGTCGCTGATTTTCGTCAGCGGGCTGGTGTTCGGCCTCGGCCATCTGCTGTTTCGCAATTGGATTGCGATCGGCGCGACGTTTTTCGGCGGCATGTTGTTTGCGTGGCGCTATGAGCGCACGCGTTCGTTTTGGGCGGTGTGGTTCGAGCACGTGTTGTGGGGCTGGCTGGTGTTTACCGTTGGGCTCGGGGTGTTTTTCTTCACCGGCGTCAAAAATCCGGCCTGGTGAGTGCCCGCGCCATTAGTCCGGTGTGACGCTCCGGTGTGGCGATACCGCAGCCCATTCAAAAATCGGCGAGTGCTGGAATGCGGCCGAACGCGATCTTGGATCCGGCATACTGTCCCGGCGACCCGGGGTGCGGGCCGAGCGTGACAATGGGTTCATCGTAGCGCGTATGTAAGGCATCGGTCAGATCGGCGAGACGTTCCCACCGCTGGCGTGACCGGCGATGCTCGGGCGTTTCCAGCAGATCGCGTTGAATGCTGCCCGCAGCCACCAACCCGTGCAGCAAGACCTGCACTTTTTTCGTCCGGCCGATGCCGCCCGACTGGTGCGCCCGCTTGAATAGCGATTGCAAGCAGTCGAGCGCCGTGTGGTCGTCGCGGAACGGCTGGCCGCGATAGTCGGCCGTCCAGTCATGCCCCGTTTCGCTTTTGAGCCCGAGGCTGAGC
>JANMOL010000109.1:0-3356 GCA_031369245.1 Hyphomicrobium sp.
GCGGCCGAGAGCATGTATGACCACCCCTTCCAATGGGGCTCCAAGCGTACCGGCCCGGATCTCGCCCGCGTCGGCGGCAGATACTCCGACCAATGGCACGCCGAGCACATGAATAATCCGCGAGCGGTTGTGCCGGAGAGCATTATGCCGGGCTACCCTTGGCTGTCCGAAACGCCGCTCGACTATCACGCTATTTCCGAAAATCTCAGAACGCTGAAAAGCGTCGGCGTGCCCTACAGCGACGACATGATCGCCAACGCACAAGCTGACGTCACAGCTCAAGTGAACCCCGATAGCAAAGACGCCAAAGCGCTGCTGGCGCGCTACCCCAAGGCCAAGCTCGGCAAGTTCGACGGCCAATCAGACAAAATCACCGAGCTCGATGCCATGATCGCTTATTTGCAGATGCTCGGAACGCTTGTCGATTTTGCCAGCTTCGACGCCTCCGGTCCGAACTTGAGATAGAGGTTCGAATATGACTTACGAAACTGTTGCGACGGTCAGCCAGGTGACGTCACTGTTATTGTTAATTGCGCTGTTCATTGTGATCGTCGGTTATGCCTTCTGGCCGGCGAACCGCGGCAAGTTTGACGAGGCCGCACGCGCCGCGATCGAGTCCGACAAAACCACTTCGCACACGAAGGAGCGGACATGAATAAGCAGCGCCACGTCGATGCGGTCACAGGCGTTGAGACCACTGGCCACGTCTGGGACGGCGATCTGCAAGAACTCAATAAGCCATTGCCGAGGTGGTGGCTGTATACCTTCTACGTCTGCATTCTATGGGCCATCGGCTATCAAATCGCTTATCCCGCTTGGCCAATGATCAACAGCTATACCAAAGGCACGCTCGGCTATAGCCAGCGGGCGACAGTCGATGCTGCCATTCTTGAGAGCAAAATGGAGCAGTCGAAATACCTCAGGGCCATCGGCTCCGTGTCGCTTGCTGAAATTTTAAAGCAACTCGATTTACTGAATTTCTCAAGGGCCGGCGGGGCGGCGCTGTTTGCCAGCCACTGCAGCGGCTGCCACGGCCGTGGAGCCCAGGGCTTTGCCGGATACCCCAATCTCAATGACGACGATTGGCTGTGGGGCGGAAGTGTCGACGAAATTTTTACGACAATATCCAACGGAATCCGATCCGGACACCCGCTGGCGCGCGACAGCGCGATGCCAAGGTTCGGCATCGACAAGATTTTGAAGCCTGAAGAGATCGGTGACTTGGCCGAATACGTCGTATCTCTGTCAATCCATGAAGCCGATGCAGGAGCAGCGAGCCGTGGCCAGAAATTATTTGCTGAGCAGTGTGCTGCCTGCCACGGCGAAACCGGCAAAGGCACGCAGTCGCTCGGCGCGCCAAACCTGACAGACGCCATCTGGCTCTACGGGGGCGACAGAAAGACGATGAAGGAATCGGTAGCGACCGGCCGCGGCGGCATCATGCCGAGCTGGGAAAACCGCCTTGATCCGGCGACGCTGAAGATGCTGGCCGTCTACGTCTATTCCCTTGGCGGCGGCACAGAGCCCAGAAAGCAATAGCGGCAATGGATGCACGTGTGGACTATCGGGATTTCATCCATCGTGACGCCGAATTGCACGATATCGCGGCGCTGAACCGCCGTGAGGAACGATCGCTGTACTCCACGCGTCAGAAGGTCCATCCGAAGCTCGCCCACGGAGCCTTTCGGAGGCTTAAGTGGATCTTGATGGCCGTGACGCTCGCGATCTACTACGCCGTGCCATGGCTTCGCTGGAATCGCGGTCCCGATCTACCCGACCAAGCTGTGTTGCTCGATATGGAGCACGAACGCTTTTTCCTGTTCGGCCTCGAAATCTGGCCGCAAGAATTCTACTACGTCACAGGTCTTCTCGTTCTTGCAGCCTTGACGCTTTTTCTAATTACCGCTCTCGCCGGACGCGTTTGGTGCGGCTACTTCTGTCCACAAACGGTGTGGACCGACTTGATGATCGCGGTTGAGCGCTTCTGGCAAGGTGACCGCAGTGCCCGCATCCGGCTCGACAAGGAACCGTGGAGCGTTGCAAAAGCGGGCAAGAAAATTCTAACGCATCTAAGTTGGCTGATGATTGGCATGGCCACTGGGGGTGCGTTCGTCTTCTATTTCGCCGATGCCCCGATATTGCTTGGACAATTGTTGTCTGGAACCGCACCCGAGACAGCCTATGTCTTCATAGGCATTTTTACAGCGACCACATATGTTTTAGGCGGTATCGCCCGCGAACAGGTCTGCATTTACATGTGCCCGTGGCCGCGCATTCAAGGCGCCATGATCGACAAGGACTCATACCTCGTTTCGTACCGCGACTGGCGCGGCGAGCCTCGCGGGCAAAAGCGTAAGACTGAAGCGCAAGCTGATTTCGGCGATTGCATCGACTGCAAGGCGTGCATCGCCGTTTGTCCGATGAGCATCGACATCCGCGACGGCGCACAGCTTGAATGTATCCAATGTGGGCTGTGCATTGACGCCTGTAACGACATTATGAAGCGCGTTGACAAGCCGAGCAATCTCATCACTTACGCGACGATATCCGGCCTTGCGGCCGAAATGCACGGCGCCAGTTGTAAGCCAAACTTGATGAGGCCGCGCACGCTTCTGTACGCGGCGTTAATTGCAGTGGTTGGCCTCGTCATGACTGCGGCCTTCAGACACCGCACGGCGCTGGACATCAGTATTCTGCCGGATCGGAACCCGATCTATGTCACGTTGTCAGATGGCAGTATTCGCAATGGCTACACGGTCAAGATTCTGAATAAGCTACATGAGCCGCGCTCCTTTGAAATCGCAGCCGTAGGACTACCGGACGCGCGGATCGCGCTCGCAGGCTTGGGCGGCAGCGACAATGCAATCGTCTCTGTCGCGACCGACGCGGTCAGCGAACAACGGGTTTTCGTATCTGTTGCGGCTGCGTTTCTTAGCACTCTTGCTCCTCACGCACAGCCATTCTCGCTGACCGTTCGTGACACAAAGTCCGGCCACGCGGTTCGCCACGAGACGACGTTCCGGAGGCCCTAAAATGGCAAACGCTCTGACAACGGCCGGAACACTCACGGGCCGCACAGTTCTTGTTGCGATATTCAGTTTTTTTGCTGTTGTCCTTGTCGTCAATAGCGTGTTTCTGGCGCTCGCGATTTCGACCAACAGCGGCATCGTTGCTAACGAACCCTATCGCAAAGGGCTTAAGTACAACGAACGCATCGAAGCAGATCAGCAGCAGAAAGCACTGGAGTGGACGAGCGACGTCACGTTTGCTGACGGTGATCGCCGGCTCGTTGCACGCCTGAGCGATCGTGACGGCAAAGCAATCAGCGGTTTTTTGGCAATGGCGAAAGTCGGACG
>JANMOL010000110.1:0-4675 GCA_031369245.1 Hyphomicrobium sp.
ATGAGGACGAGGCGCGGATCGAGCGCTTGAAAACCCGCGATCGCGAGGCCCAAAAATCCGGCAACCCGGCTCAATCCGGTGAGGTCATCACCATGCCGCGCCGCGGCCGTGAGGACGTGCCGCCGGGCCCCCTCGAAGCACCAGGCGCCGACATTGAGACGCGCATCCGGGCCTACACCACCGCCGACCCGTCGGTGACCGAGGGCCTGCTGGAGATCGCCAAGTTTGATCCCGATCTCGATCCCGATGCCTTCGTGCAAGGCGCCGGCCGGGCTTATGAGATGATCGTGACCGCGTTTGCCGACGGCGACCGCAAAGCCTTGAAGGAACTCCTGAGCCGGGAAGTCTATGATGGCTTCGTCACCGCCATCACGGATCGCGAAAGCCGGGGCGAGGCGGTCGATCAACAGTTCGTTGGCATCCGGAAAGCAGAAATCTTTGACGCCGACATGAAAGCCGGTGTCGCCAATCTGTCGGTCCGATTTATCAGCGAACTCATTACAGCCAGCCGCGACAAGGCTGGCAACGTCATTGCCGGCGACCCTCAGAAGATCAAGGAGGTCACAGACATTTGGACCTTCAGCCGCGACATTTCGAATGCCCGTCAGCGAAGCAACCCGAACTGGCGATTGATCGCGACACAAGCCCCGAATTAGGCCACATTACGCGTCGTCCGGGTGTGCTGGCGAAACGCTGGCCGCCCCGACGTGATTGAAGGCCCTGCGGTGATCGGGGGGCGGGCACCGGGGGGCGCCTTGTGGGACAAATTGGCGGCTTGAGCGCAGCAGCGGCGCGGCGCGTTTTGCCATCGTTGGTTTTTTTCGGACTTGCGGCGGCCGGATCGGCAGATCAGGTTCGGGCGGATCCGATGCCGATCTCGTCCTCAGCCCCATCCGCCACGGTCAAAGTCATGCCGTCCCCAGGTTACGTTTTGACACCCGCACGCTTCGCCGAGCTTCCCGGCTGGGAGACCGACGATCAGCTGGCTGCCTGGAAGGCGTTCCTCGCATCATGCAAGCCGGTGCTGGATGCCAGCCGGTCAGGCAGCAAGGCTGGCGCGACACCGGCCCCTCAAGCCCTGCTTGACGTCTGCAATCTGGCTCTCTTGATGGCCGCATCACAGCCCAAAGCCCAAACTCGCGTCACGGCTAAAGCTTTTTTTGAGACGCACTTCAGCCCGCAGCGCATCATGCAGACCGCCAGCGCAGGCCTGTTGACTGGCTACTATGAGCCGCTCATCAAGGGAGCCCGCGCGCCGTCTGCCGCCTATCAAACGCCGGTCTACAAACGGCCAGCCGACCTCGTCAATGTGGTCGCCGAAAGCGAGCGCGGCGCCAAGAGCCACCAGTTCACGCACATGCGCAAAACAGACAAGGGCTTGGTGCCTTATCTGACCCGCGCCGAGATCGAACAGGGTGGCCTGCAAAGCCAAAATCTCGAGCTGCTGTATTTTCGCGATCCCGTCGATGTCTTCTTCATGCAGATCCAAGGCTCCGGCCGGATCGAACTGCCCAACGGCCAAAAGGTGCGCATCACCTATGACGGCAAGAACGGCTATCCGTACACCTCTATCGGCCGCCATTTGACCGATCAGGGGCTGATGGATCCAAGCAAGATGTCGCTCAAGGCGCTGTCGGAATGGCTCAAAGCCGACCGCAAACGCGCAGAAGACGTGATGTGGAAGAACCAGTCCTATGTGTTTTTTCGCGAGTTGTCGGGTGCCGAAGCCGAGGGCGCCATGGGCGTGCTCGGCATCGCCCTGCAGCCCGGCCGCAGCCTGGCGGTCGATACCGCCTACCACGCCATCGGACTGCCGATTTATGTCGCGTCACCCGCTCTCACCCACGCGACCGACGCAGGCGGCTTCAACCGGTTGATGGTGGCTCACGATGTCGGCTCCGCAATCAAGGGCCCAGAACGCGGCGATATCTTTTTTGGCTCGGGCGACAAGGCCGGCAAGATAGCCGGCATCACCAAGCATCCCGGCCAGTTCTACGTGCTGATGCCGAATGATCGATCCGGTACGCAATCAGCCGCGAGACAGCAGCCGTGAAAAAGCCGGCCGGCAAAGGCGGGCGCAAACACCTGCACGACGACGAACAGCAGCTCTGGGAAATAGCCGCGCATTCGATCGAGCCGCTGCGGCGGCGCAAACAACGCGTCCACACCGCTGAGCCAGCCGATCCGCCGGTGGCGCGAACCGCCAAAGCATCGGAGCCGCCGCGGACCTCGCAGCCAGCGGCCAGCAAGACCAGTGCAGCTGCGGCAAAACTCCAGGCAGCGGCTGCCAAAGCGCCAATCCGGCCGGCCCCGCCGATCGCCGATTTCGATCGCAAGAAAGCCCGCAAAATCCGCTCAGGCCAAGTCGATATCGAAGCCCGCATCGATTTACACGGTATGCGCCAGGATGAAGCCCATGGAGCGCTGGTGGCGTTTTTGCGCCGCTGTCACGGCAAGGGCCAGCGCTGGGTGCTGGTCATCACCGGCAAAGGCAAGGCCTCCGACGACGATCGCGATACGCCATTTGACATGACGCGCGAACGCGGCCGCGGCGTCTTGAAGCGCAACGTGCCGCGCTGGCTCGAAGAACCCGATCTGCGGGCAATTGTCGTCAGCTTCACGGTCGCTGGCATTGGCCACGGCGGCGAGGGCGCGCTCTACGTCCACTTGCGCATGAAGCGCTAGAAACACGTGCCTTGCAGCTTTTGCAGCGCTTGGCCGAGGCCTGATAGCGAATAGCTATCGGTCACGGCGGTACCGGTTTGCGTTGTGGCGGCGACGGAAACTTTGGCGCCCTTCTTCATCGCATCGAGCAGTTTGAGCTCCAGTGTCGGGTCTTGGACATACGCCCGGTCGTCATTGGCGAACAGTCTGAAGTCGGCGCTAGCGATGCTTGCCGTAACGTCGCTGCCCTTCTTGGTTGGAAATCCGAGGATGACGCTGAATTCGGCTTTAACGCCGTCCTTCGGCCACGCCGAAACATAGAGATGCGGAGCTTCGCGCGCGGTCTCGGCCGGCTCGCTGGATTTCGGCACGCTCGTTACAAAACAGAATTGGTGCGGCGTTTTACCGTCAGCGTAGAGCGACCAATCGGCAAATGTCTCGACAGCCGTTACGGTCGTCGTCGCGGCCGCCGTTGCGGCCACGGTTACGACCCCCGTCGCGACTTGCGCCTGAGCGTGGCCAGCCGGAGAGACCGCGGCGGTAGCAACCACGATCAAAAACAATCGACGCAAAAGCGTCATTCAAGGTCCCCCTTCACGGATCGGCCGGTCAGCAAACCGGGCCAGTGACTTGACCCGGTCGTACATCACGATGGCCCCGGCCATCGCCACATTGACGCAAAAGCTGGTCGGGATCTTGACGACATAATCACAGCGCGCCAGCAGCGGCTCCGACAGCGAGCCCATTTCCGGGCCAAGCACATAGGCAGCCCGCAACGGATGCCGGAAACTGGGCAGGTCGATGGCGCTATCGAGCAATTCGACACCGATCAGCTTGCAGCCCTGTGGCAGCGCCATGTCGTCCAGCGTCTGCCAGTTGTAGTGCGGCAGATGCAATTGACTTTTGGAGGTATCGGCGTGGGCTTCGAGCGCACGATAGGTGGCCCCAACGGTAAACGTGAAACTGGCGCCAAAGCCGTGCGCCGAGCGCATCAGGTTTCCCAGATTGAGCGATTTCGACATCCGTTCGGCGCCGATGGCGAAGTAGCCTTTGGCGTCTGGCGGCCACGTTGTTGTTATGCTGGTGCGGGTCATCGTGCTCTCACCGTCGCGCGGCCGTCATGGCGTCGCAGGTTTCGAGACGCCGGTTGGCGTGCCGTGCGGCGGCGGCTAGAGGATGCCGAGCCGGGGCCGCGACAGACCTTGGCGTGCCTGCAGCCGGAGGTGTCACATGAAGGCCGCTCTTTGCAAGAGCCTCGATGGCCCCGAAGGCTTGGTGATCGCGGATGTCGCGGAACCCGTGGCCGGGCCCGGACAGGCCGTCGTGCGCGTCCAAGCGGTCGGCTTGAACTTTGCCGATACGCTGATCACGCGCGGCAAATATCAGTTTAAACCCGATTTGCCGTTCTCGCCGGGTGCTGAAATCGCCGGCACGGTCGAGACCGTGGCAGCCGGCGTCGACACCATCTGCCCCGGTCAGCGGGTCATGGCCTACGTCAACTGGGGCGGGGCCCGCGAGAAAATTGCTGTTGATGCGGCAGCACTGGTTGCAGTCCCGGATCGGGTCTCACTTGAAATCGCCGCGGGATTATCCGTGACCTACGGCACGGCCATGCACGCCTTCAAGGATCGCGCAGAGCTCGCCGCCGGTGAAACGGTGGTTTTTACCGGTGCGGCGGGCGGCGCGGGATCAGCCGCGATCGAAATCGCCAAGCTGATGGACGCACGCGTGATCGCGGTTGCGTCCTCGCTGGAAAAACTTGCCAGCGCCAAAGCCAGCGGTGCCGACGACCTCATTGCGTTTCCAGGCACCGATCTCAAGAACGCCGTCAGCGCGCTGACCGACGGCAACGGTGCCGATGTAGTTTACGATTGCATTGGCGGAGAGGCGGCCGAACCTCTGGTTCGTGCGCTGGCCTGGAAGGGCCGGTTTCTGCTGAAGGCGACGCCTAGCCAGCCGTTCAACGCTTGCTTCCCGACGTTTTCTGCCAGGGCGACCACATACGCGCCCA
>JANMOL010000112.1:0-4511 GCA_031369245.1 Hyphomicrobium sp.
AGCGCGGCGAGACAGGCAGCCGGTAACGCCCACCCATTCGGGTCGTGGCGAACTGCCGTTTTGCTTTGCAGCACGGTATCGTTAGCCTACAAGCCGATACGTGGCCAATACGTGCATGTGTAATCAGGCGCGCGCCTTGATCAGGATTTGCCCCGAGGAAACCGATGTCTGACACGAAGAGCGGGACCACACCGAAGCCGGCCGCCAAAGCGGAGCGCGACAAGCCGTGGATGTTCCGCACCTACGCCGGGCACTCGACCGCCGCCAAATCCAACGCCCTCTACAAAATGAACCTCGCCAAGGGCCAGACAGGTTTATCGATCGCGTTCGATCTGCCGACCCAGACTGGCTACGACAGCGATCACGAACTGGCCCGCGGCGAAGTCGGCAAAGTCGGCGTCCCGGTCTCGCACATCGGCGACATGCGGACCCTGCTCGACGGTATCCCGCTCGACCAGATGAACACCTCGATGACCATCAACGCCACGGCCGCCTGGCTATTGTCGCTCTACGTTGCGGTCGCCGACGATACCGGCGCGGCGCGCGGCAAGCTAACTGGCACAATCCAAAACGACATCATCAAAGAATATCTGTCGCGCGGCACCTACGTGTTCCCGCCCGAGCCGTCCTTGCGCTTGATCAAGGATACGATCGTGTTCTCGACCAAGAACGTGCCGAAGTGGAACCCGACCAACGTCTGCTCCTATCATTTGCAGGAAGCCGGCGCGACGCCGGTCCAGGAGCTGGCGTTCGCGCTGGCAACCGGCATCGCTGTGCTCGACACGGTCAAAGCATCGGGTGAAGTGCCCGCTGCCGAATTCGGCAACGTCGTCGGCCGCGTCTCGTTCTTCGTCAACGCCGGCATGCGGTTCATCACCGAGATGTGCAAAATGCGCGCCTTCACGGAACTGTGGGATGAGATCACGCGCGAACGCTACGGCGTGACTGACGCCAAGCACCGCATGTTCCGCTATGGCGTGCAGGTCAACTCGCTCGGCCTGACCGAACCGCAGGCTGAAAACAACGTCTATCGCATTCTGCTCGAAATGCTGGCTGTAACACTGTCGAAAGATGCCCGTGCGCGCGCAGTGCAGCTGCCGGCCTGGAATGAGGCGCTTGGACTGCCGCGCCCGTGGGATCAGCAGTGGTCGCTCAGAATGCAGCAGATCCTGGCCTATGAAACCGACCTGCTCGAATACGGCGACATCTTCAACGGCTCGACAGAGATCGCCCGAAAAGTTGCAGCCCTCAAGGAAGAAGCCAAGGCCGAGCTGGCCACCATCGACAAATTGGGCGGCGCCGTGGCGGCCATCGACTACATGAAACGCCGCCTTGTCGAAAGCGGCACCGGCCGCTTGTCGCAGATCGAAAGCGGCGAACTCGTCGTCGTCGGCGTCAACAAGTATCTCGAGACCGAACAGTCGCCGCTGTCGTCGGGCTCGGACGCCATTATGGTAGTCGATCCAGCGATGGAAGCCGAACAGGTCGAAAAGCTCAAGGCCTGGCGCGCCAACCGCGACAACAAGAAGGCCACCGCAGCCCTCGCCGACGTCGAGCGCGCGGCTAAGGAAGGCCGCAACATCATGGAGCCGTCGATTGCAGCGGCCCGTGCCGGCGTAACCACCGGCGAGTGGGGCACGGCGCTGCGCAAGGTCTTTGGCGAATATCGCGCCCCAACCGGCGTTGCGCAGGCAGCCGTGGCGCGCGATGGCGCCGGTCTCGATGCCGTCCGCAAGTCGGTCGAAGCGGTCTCAAACAAACTCGGCCGCCGCGTCAAATTTCTGGTTGGCAAGCCAGGCCTCGACGGCCACTCGAATGGCGCGGAACAAATCGCTGTGCGCGCCCGCGATGTCGGCATGGACGTCGTCTACGAGGGCATCCGTTTGACGCCCGCGCAGATCGTCCGTGCCGCGGTCGATGAAGCCGTGCACTGCGTCGGCCTGTCGATCCTGTCGGGCTCGCACGTGCCGCTGGTCAAGGAAGTCATGGAGCGTATGCGCAAAGAAGGCCTCGACGATGTCCCCGTCGTGGTCGGCGGCATCATTCCGCCCGACGACGCCAAGACGCTCAAGGCCTTCGGCGTCGCAGCCATCTATACGCCGAAAGATTTCCAGCTGAACGACATCATGGCCGATATCGTTCGCCTCGTGGACGGCAACGCCAAGGCAGCGTGAGACCAGCATAACGCAAAGGTCAACGGGCGTCGTGAGGGAACAGATATGTCGCGCGGCACCGTTGCCGGATTGGCTTTGTTTTTGGCAGCACTCGCCATCGGCCTGGGCTTTGGCCTCGTGCGCGACTTTGCTTCGAGCGAACGCGGCGCCGCCACAGGCACTGTGATCGGCCGCGACCTCGGCAACACGGCCTCGAAATGGCCAACGAGCCCGCCCCGCATCACCGTGCAACTCGACGGCGGCGTGGTTGTCGAGGTCACCACCGGCAGCGCGGCCAGCATCAAAGATGGCGCCAAAGTTGAGCTGCGCGAGATGATCACGCCCTGGGGTCAGGTGTGGTATCAGTTGAAAGGCTAGCGGCGAACCGTCATGCGCGAAGAAACACGAAAGCGTCTCACCAAAGCGATTTGGATCGAGCGCGCCAAACGCGCCGGCATTGGCCTTGCCATCATGACAGCGCTCGGCCTCGCATTCGGTTACGAAAATCTCGATCTCAAAGTCACTGATACGCGCGTTACCGGCACCGTGCAGGAGCTCGACGCGCTGGTCGCGAAAAACAATGCGACCGACGGCGAAAACGTTCTGGTCAAACTCGAAGACGGTCAGCTGGTTCGCGTCATCGCGTTAAAGTCGCGCGCGATCAAACGAGGCGACAAGCTCGAGGTCGTCGCCCATCATCACGCCACCGGCCGCGTCACGCATACCCTGAAATAGCGATGTCCCGCGTTGACGCCGACGCCCGGGTCGCTATAGAACGCCCGATCGCTCGTGGATTTGCCTCTGTGGCGGAACGGTAGACGCGGCAGACTCAAAATCTGCTATTCGCAAGGGTGTGGGGGTTCGAGTCCCTCCAGAGGCACCATTTTACATTTGGCGCTGGCGACTCCCCTTGGGGGAGCCGGCCGCCAGCGCTGCGCTGGAGCGTCGACGGCATAACAGTCTTTGTGGGCGCGGGCGCATAACACGTACACGGCGTCCGCCGAGCCGCCGATGCAACACTGCTAAGCATTAAGGCCGCAATCTCCAGACGTTCGATTGCCGCATTTGCCCCGAATGTGGTATCGGGGACCCGAATGGCTTCGAGGACCGAGATGCGTTCGAAATTACTTTTGATGATCGCCGCAGCATGGGCTTGCTCACTGACGAGCCAAGGCGCGTCAGCCGGGCCCGCGCTGTTGTTCGAACCGTCGAACGGCAAGGTGCTGTATGCTGAAGATCTCGACAGCCAGTGGTATCCAGCGTCGCTGACCAAAATCATGACCGCGTATCTGACGTTTGAGGCGATCAAAGAGGGCAAGCTCCGGCTCGAGGACAAGATTTCCTGCTCGCTGGTCGCGACCCTGCAGCCGCCGAGCAAGGTCGGCCTCAACGTCGGCGCGCAACTGACCGTCGAGAAAGCCCTGCAAGCCGTCATCATCAAATCCGCCAACGACGTGACGGTCATGCTGGCGGAAGCGATATCCGGCAGCGAGACCGCCTTCGTTCAGAAAATGAATGCCACCGCCAAACGGCTCGGCATGACACGCACGAGTTTCGTCAACACCAACGGCCTGCCCGATATCGGCCAAGTGACGACCGCGCGCGATCTCGCCAAGCTGTCACGCGCCGTGATCGCGGAATACGGCAACTATGCCGCCTATTGGTCGATGCCCGACATGCGGATCGGCAACCGGCGGCTCGGCACGCACAATGCGCTCCTCAAAACCTTCCCCGGCGCCGATGGCTTGAAGACCGGTTTTACGTGCGACTCGGGCTTTAACATCGTCGCCAGTGCGACCCGCGACGGACGCCAGCTGATGGCCGTTGTGCTTGGCGAAACGTCGGGCAACGAGCGCGCCGTCCGAGCCGCAAGCCTGCTCGAACACGGCTTCCAAAGCGCCAGCTGGAAAGATCTGTTCAACACCACCAGCATTGACAATCTGCCGCCGGACCCAGCCGCCAGGAGCGTGACGAGCGTGCGCGATCAGGTCGTCTCCTGGGACTGTGGCAATGGCCGCCGCCGCAGCAGCGCGGGGGCCGTGGCCTCCCGCAATAAGGCGCTGAGAGCCAAGGTTGCCGCCGCCAAGGCCAAGGGTGGTGCCAAAAAAAAAGATGAAGTCAAAGAAGCGCGCCCGGCACTGAAGGGCACGCAGGTATCACCCGGCGTGACGCCGGTGGTCCAGCCCAAAGCGGCCGCGGTTAATCCGCAATAGATTGAGCCTAAACCAGCAACTCGAGCGGCCGCTTCTGGAACGTGCAACCGGCTGGCGGCTCTCGCTCCATCTCGTTCGGGGAGATGTCCGGCCCATCGGCTGTCCCGTCTTCGGACGGCGCGTCCCGTTCAGGGCCATTGCGCGG
>JANMOL010000542.1:0-1511 GCA_031369245.1 Hyphomicrobium sp.
ACCAACGGCCGCATCAGTTGCGGCAGCGGGGGTCGGTGCCGTTGCCGGTGCCAGTGTGGGTGCGAGTGTGGGTGCCAGGGCAGGCGCGGCCGGCTCGGCGGCGGCAGGCGGGGCGGCGTCGTCGGCCGCGTTGGCCGGAGCCGCAAGACCGCCCGCGAAAGCCAGTGAGAGTCCGATCATCAGGCCGCGCGCCGTCGCCCTGAAGCTCGAGCGAGAACCCCGATCAAGCAATTTTTTATAAATATAAACAACCACTTAAGTGTCTCCCGCTGGTGCTTGCTGGCGGCAGGTTCTGGGCAAGCACCGATATGCAATGTTACTCTGTTGCATAAAAGGGTGGGCCGAAGCTGGTTGTCAAGGACAGGGCCACCGGCTCGCGCTTTTGTGACCGCCGTTGATCGCGCCGCGCCGCCGATGACCCTTGCAAACCAGAGGGCGGATAGAGCACGTAACTTGCACGCGGTGTGTAGCGCATTGCGCACGCAGCAGTTGCCGCGCTCGCGGCCTCACTCGAATAGGACGCTATCTCGGAATGAAAACGATTAGTCGACTGTGCTTGCTTCTGATTTTTGCTGCCAGCCCCGCCATTGCCGCCCCCAAAGCTGCTATTTTTCCTTTCGATATCCGCGATATCGAGCAGGAGGGCGAACTTATTCCAAAGTCGAAACCTGAAGACGCGCGACGCATGAAGCTGGTCGCCGACGAACTGGCGGCCCTGATGAAAAAAGACGGCCGCTATGAGGTCGTTGATTTGACGCCGCTTGCCAAAGAGGTCGATGCGGCCTCGCCGTTCAGCAAGTGCGATGGCTGCGAGGCGCCGATTGCCAAGCAAGCTGGTGCCGACCTCGCCGTTACGGGTTATGTCGACAAATTGTCCGACGCGCTGATCAGCCTGCAGTTGTTTGCGCGCGACGCGGAAACCGGCAAGCTCACAAAGAGCATGGCGGCAGAAATTCGCGGCAATACGGACGAGTTATGGCTGCATGGCATTCGCTGGCTCTGGAAGAACCGTTTCAACACAGAGGCCCAGCCGAAGTGATGTATTTGAACCGCCGTCAATCCTTGAGCCTCGGGCTGTCGATCGCAGCCAGCGCCGCATTACCGCGAGGCGTACTGGCCGCAATGCCGATCTGCCTGACATCTGTAAAGTTTGGCTCGGTCAGCTGGCTGATCGACACGATCCGCGCTGAGGGCTTTGATAAAAAGCACGATTTCGATTTGCAGATTGTCGAGGTGGCGACCAATCCTGCGGCCTCGGTCGCGCTGCTGGCTGGCGATGCCGACGTCGTTGTCAGCGACTGGACCTGGGCCATGCGGCAGCGCGCCAAAGGCCAGGACTTTAAATTCGCATCCTATTCGGCAGCTCTTGGCAGCGTGATGGTGCCGCAAGACAGCCCGGTTAAATCGCTCGCCGACCTGGCTGGCAAGAAAATCGGCGTTGCGGGCTCTGGCATCGACAAGAGCTGGATCCTGTTGCGGGCTTACTCGCGCAAGGTGCTCGGCAAAGATAT
>JANMOL010000554.1:0-2257 GCA_031369245.1 Hyphomicrobium sp.
TGAGCGATAGAGCCACTGTTGCGGCGAGGATGAACAGAGTTTTCATTTTACGTCCTTTCACTGTTGGGTGGTTGTTTCTTTGGGAATGAAAGGGTCATCGCCAGTCGCCAAAATCGCAACGCGTGGTCGGCGGCGGCACGGCAGTGTCCCGTGTCCCATGGCGGCCGCAAGTGTGAGGGCGCGCGCATCGAGCACGCGGCCGGGCGCGAGCAGCGTCTGCCCCTCGGCGAAATCGAGCCCCTTAGCGCGCACGTGCTGGCCGAGCGCGCTTACCTCGCGAATGGTTATGGCATCGCCGTCGCGCGTGGTGTCTTCCTGGATGACAATGGCGTCAGCACCCTCGGGCAGCGCTGCGCCGGTAAAAATGCGAACGCACTGGCCAGCCTCGACGCGGCCCGCAAACCGGCGGCCGGCGGCCGATTCACCCATCAGCATGAGCCGCGCTGGGATGGTTGCCACATCCGTGGCGCGCACGGCATAGCCGTCCATGGCTGAGACGGCGAAGGGCGGTTGGAAGAAGAGCGCGCGCAGCGGTTCAGCCAGCGTGCGGCCGCGCGCTTCGAGCAGTGCAACAGGCTCAAAACCGGAAACAGGAACGCCATCCAAAATGCGCGCGAGGGCCTCAGCGACGGGCAAAAGCGCCATGGAACTAGTCCTTCGAGACGGCGCGTGGAGCAGCTAGATAGGTGCCCGACCGGCCACCCGTTTTTTCAACGAGGCGGATTCCTTCAAAGCTCATGGCTTTATCGGCAGCCTTGAGCATGTCGTACAACGTCAGGCATGCGACAGACACCGCTGTTAAGGCTTCCATTTCAACGCCGGTTTGGCCTGCAACCTTGACCTCGGCTGTGACAGCAATACCGCTGGGATTTTGCGAGGGCTCAAAGTCAATCGTGACTTTGGTGATGGCTAGCGGATGACATAGTGGGATCAACTCATGCGTTTTCTTGGCCGCCATAATGCCAGCAATACGCGCGGTGGCGAGCACGTCGCCTTTTTTGGCCTGACCGGTCTCGATCAGCGCCAGCGTCTCGGTTTGCATCGCGACAAAGCCTTGCGCGATAGCCGTGCGGCTCGTCACGATCTTGTCCGAGACGTCGACCATCCGTGCCGCGCCCTGGTCGTCGAGGTGGGAGAGTTTTGTCATCTGTTGGGCTCGCCGGTCTTTGGCTCGCCAGTCTTTGGCTCGCTGGCGAGCAACGCTTGCGTTGCGGCGGTCACGTCGTCCTGACGCATCAGGCTTTCACCGACAAGATAGGTGTGGACGTTGACCTTGGCCAGCCGCGCAATATCGGCCGGGTTGGCGATGCCGCTTTCGCCGACGACGATCCGATCCTTCGGCACGCTGGGTGCCAGCGCCTCGGTCGTGGCTAGTGTCACGTCGAAGGTTTTCAAGTTGCGATTATTGATGCCGATCATCCGGCAATCTAGCTTCAAGGCGCGGTCGAGTTCGCTCGCGTCATGGACTTCGGCGATGGCATCCATGCCCCAATCGCGCGCCGCAGATGCCAGATCATGGGCCAACGCGTCATCGACTTCAGCCAGAATGATCAAAATGCAATCGGCGCCCCAGGCGCGGGCTTCCGCCACCTGATAGGTGTCGATCATGAAGTCTTTTCGCAAGACCGGCAGCTGACAGGCGGCCCGCGCCGCGATGAGATAGTCGGGCGCGCCCTGAAACGACGGCGTGTCGGTCAGGATGGAGAGACACGCCGCGCCGCCTTTCTCATAGGCACGGGCGAGTGCTAGGGGATCGAAATTCGCGCAGATCAAACCCTTCGACGGCGAGGCCTTCTTGATTTCTGCAATCAGCGCCGGTTTTTTGGCTTTGAGTTTGGCCTCGATAGCCGCCGCGAACGGGCGCACCGCGGGCGCTGAGCGGGCGTACTCCGCAATCACGCGCAGCGGCTTTAAAGTTTTCGCGCGGGCCACTTCGTCGCGTTTGTAGGCAGTGATTTTTTCCAGGATGTCTGACATGGCAAGTCCTAAGCCTCGTTGGTCGCGGCCACCAAGCGATCAAGCGCGCGGGCCGCCGCACCCGTGTCGATTGCCGATTGGGCTTTGATGACGCCGTCTTCAAGGCCGCGTGCTTTGCCAGCGACAATCAAGGCCGCAGCCGCGTTCAGCACCACGATGTCGCGATAGGGACCCTGCTCACCCTGCATCAGCAGCCTCAGGGCTGCCGCGTTATGGGCGGCGTCGCCGCCTTTGAGTTCGCCAAGCGTTGCGCGCGGCAGGCCGGCATCCTCGGGCGTCA
>JANMOL010000560.1:0-4294 GCA_031369245.1 Hyphomicrobium sp.
GCCCGTATGGTCTCTCCGGCACCAAAATCCGCTGCGATGGAGCTGATGCATCGCGGGCTCTCGGCTTATGGCTTTGAAATGTCACTTCCTCACTTCTGCGAGGCTCTGCTGGCGCTCGGTCCGCGCTGTATTCTGGTGACCGACGGCAAGCACGGCGCCTACGCAGCCGCCAGCGGCGAAATCGCTTTTTGCCCGTCGCTCGCCAGCACGGTCGTTGGGACTGCTGGTGCGGGCGATGCGTTCACATCGACGTTTACCTCTCACTTCGCAAGCGGCACGGCCATTGGCGACGCGCTCCAGTACGCCGCCATCAACGCCAGTTCCGTTGTTGGTTTTGCCGACACGCAGTCTGGATTGCTCGAACGCAGCGCGTTGGACGCCGCCTTTAGTGCCGGCAGCAGCAAGATTGCGGTATCGTCGTGGGCTGTGGGTTAGCGTAAGACCTGAAAACCCAACGTTCGCGGACCGGTTCGTTTATAGGCTCGACAACGCCAAACATATGACTTGCAGGGGCAGACGATGACGGGTTCGAAAAGAGACAAGCCCTTGGCCACCGGCAACGTGGGCACACCAGCTAACCGTCATGCGGACGAGCTGGCAGTGCCCGCTTCTGATGCGGTTGCAACGTTGGAACGGGAACTGACCGCCACGGGCGCAGCGCTCAAAGCCGCGAACAGCCGCTTTGAAAAAACAATCGGGGATATGAATTTCGCATCCGAAGAATTTCAACTTGTTCACGAGAAGCTGCAAACAACCAACGACGAACTCGAAGCAGCCAGAGCCGAGCTGCAACTGATCAATGACAAGTTGCAGACCGTCAATGATGAGGTTTCAACCAAGAACGATCAGATGATGAGGCTCAATAGCGATCTCAAAAATCTGCTCGATTCGACGCAAGTCGCCGCGGTATTTCTCGATGCGAACCTTTGCATCCGGCACTTCACTCCGGCCCTGACGGACATCTTTCCGCTTGGCGATAGCGATCGCGGGCGGCCGATCACCGACATCGTCAACCTAGTCGAATATGCCGACCTGAAGCGCGATGTTGATGCCGTTCAAGCCTCGCAGACCGTCGTCGAGCGCGACGTGTCGCTGAAAGACACCAGCGCGACATTTTTGATGAGGATCCGGCCCTACCGCACGGTCACCAATATCATTGACGGCGTCGTGCTGACATTCTTCGACATCACCGAGCGCCACCGCGGTGACGAACATAAGTTGCTGCTTGCTAAGGAACTGCAGCATCGGACCGCCAATCTCTTTGCCGTCATCATGTCGATCGCCAACCGCACACTGTCAGGCGACCGGCCGATAGACGCAGCGCGCGAAGTCTTCACGAGCCGCCTGAAGGCGCTGGCCAACGCGCACAGTCTTCTGACCGTGGATTTGGCAGAAGGCGGCCTGCTCGAAGATGTCATTCGCTCTGAAGTCGGGCGGTTCTCCGATCGAATCATGATTTTTGGTCCGCGCATCGTCTTGACGCCGTCGGCTACTCAAGGCTTTGCGCTGATTATCCACGAGCTGGCCGCAAACGCCTCGAAGTATGGCGCGCTGTCCAACAACATTGGCAAGGTTGCCATCACGTGGTCGCACAGTGATATTGCCCAGGATGACCCGCGCATGGAATTCCGCTGGCAGGAACGCGGCGGCCCGCGGGTCGCGCCTCCATCGCGGGTCGGCTTCGGCTCCAAGTTGCTTGAGCGCGCGATCGACACGGCCGGCCACCCGGCAGAGTTCAACTACGCGCCCGAAGGACTGACGTATCATCTTGATATTCCGCTGGCTTCGATTTGCGACGCCGTATGGCTGACGCGCCGCTCAAGCCTATATCGTCCCGTAACGTAGGTCGCAGCCAGCGCCGTGGTGCGGCACCCTGCCATGCGGAACAAACCCATCGTCGTGACGTTATCAGTCCGAGTGCAGGGATCGCCCTAAGTCGCCCCGGCATATCACGATCTGGAATACCCGGAAATTGCGCGGCTTCAATCGCGTTTTGGGCATGGTCATCCGAATAACGAAAGGAATATTGAATGCGTAAGACATCGTTTACGATGGCGACAGCGGCTGTGTTCGTCGGGCTCTTGAGCTCGTTCAGCACGGTTGCGGTTGCCGAACCGAATGTTCGCATCGTCCGCCCTCATCACGACGGCGGAGTATCTCGCAACTACGTCAATCGCGATCGGAATCGCGGCAACTTTGCTCAGCGCCGCTACTACAGCGACAATGATCGGAACAACAATTACAATCGCCGCCACCGCGGACAGCGCGGCTTTGGCTTCGGCGGGATCTCGATTGATCTCGGCGGCGCCTCGGGCTGTGGCTACTCGTATCGCAAGTGGCAATCAACCGGCAGCCGCTACTGGCGCTCACGCTACTACGATTGCGTCAGCTGACCCGAGATTGAAATCCTGAGCCGCGGCTGCCCCCCCCCTCCAGCAACCGCTGCAACGGAATGCCCCCAGCGCTGAGCTGGGGGCAACTTGCCAAGCAACCATCAACCCGTAAGGAGTATTGAGAATGTTCAAAAGCTCACTCATCGGCCTTTCGCTCGCTAGCTTTTTGACGGCAGGCGTGGCCCTGGCAGAAGACAAGGTCAAGGTTGAACCCGGCAAAGGTCCGACCGAAGCCGTAACGAACGCCGTGCCTGCCATGACGCCTGCCGCTGGCGCCGATACCGCCAAGACAGCGGGCGATGCGTCGGTTGCCTGCACGCAGGCAGACCTGACCGCCATGATCACCAAAGCTGGCGCTCTGACGGACACGGACAAGCAGAAGATGACGATGGGTCATCTCGAGCAAGCCAAGAAGAGCATGGATCTGAAGGATATGGACGGCTGCACCATGCATATGAAGGAAGCATCAGCGACCTTGGGTACCGTCACGAAGTGATCACAGCTACTGTTACGCAGTGACCAAAGATAATGTCATGCAGTTTGCAGTAATAGCGAGAGGCGGCGCCAAGAGTGCCGCCTCTTTTGCGTTCACTTACACGCAGCATCGATTGATCTCGATTGACGGCGATCCGAAGTGATGCAGGATCAGACGGCGGCCAGCGCGGTTTTCTGGCTTGGCTACGCCGCCGTTGCGCGGTTAGAGATCCGCGATGTTTGCCGTGACGCACGACCACTTGGTAATCCGCCAGCCCGGGTGCTCTTGCGCCCACTGCGGCAGATAACGCTGGGCCTCCGTCGTACACGCCACGACATCGTTTTCATCCGGTGCGGGCGTGCGAAATGCGCGGCATACGGCAGGGTCGGCCAAGAAGCACGCGGAAACAACGAGAGCAATCATCTGATCTCTCCTGGCTGCTGGTTTGGTTGCTTGTCTGGTTGCGAATCTGGCGGCTGAACAGATTTCTCGGCCCGAGGAGCGGGGACCATGCTCGCATAGATCACAACACCCGCGATCAGCGCCAGCGTCAGCGCGCCGATCAGGAAGCGCACGTTGATCCGCCTCGGCGAACCTCGCCGCGCCTCCATCCGAGTTGATTCCGGTGTGCGCTTTGCCATGAAACGATCCTTCCCATGCGTAACGCTAGCGCACGGATACAGGTTCCCGCAGCCACCAGGCCGCGGCTCTTACACAAGAACGAAATGCCCGATCTCAACTCGCCGATGGGAACCAACATTGCTCGGCAGCGCTTATCGCTTCGGTATCAATCGGTGTTTTTTTGAGGTGCATTCGAACGTGTCAGCCCGGCTTCCGATATTGCTGGCGATTGGAGCAAGCCTCATCGTGGTTATACTTGTTGTGGCCTGGATCGCGATCGGCTGACGGCATAAAAAACAAGCCGCAGCGAGGGCTGCGGCTTGTCTTGATCAGTGATGCATCAATTCAGAGACGCATCAGTCCGGCCGTCAAAGCTTCTTGTTGACGTAGTCAGCCGCCTTGTTGGCGTTGTCTTTAATGGCATCCTTGGCGGAGCCGACGGCGCGCTGGCCTTCGCCCTTGATTTCCTGCAGCTTGCCTTCGACTTGCAGCTTTTCCGAACCAACGGCTTTGCCGACGCCCTGCTTGATATTGCCAACGGTTTCGTTGGCGATACCCGTGATTTTATCTTTGGTGCTACCCATGATGAACTCCATCTCGTTTGACGGCGAGCCCCTGCGCTGCGGCGCAAGTCAATTAAACTCGACAGTCGCGACAAAAAACGATTGGCAGTGGAAATGGTTCCCGGACGGGCGCTCACTGTTTCAAAAATCCCGGCCAATGCAAACCGCTTGATCGTGCGGGATCCCGGCGAACAAGGGCTCGAGGCGCAGTGTGCCGCCGTGCCAGAGAAGAGGGGGGCCAC
>JANMOL010000585.1:0-2956 GCA_031369245.1 Hyphomicrobium sp.
AAACTCGCCGCCGGATCGTCCTCTGTCACCGGCATCGTACGGACCGATTCGGGCGGCACAAACGCCGATGGAACGGTCAAAACAACGTCAAACGTGCTTATCCAAAATCTGACGATTGACGGCAACAAGTCGGCCGCCACCGGCGACGTCGACGGCTTTTATTGCGGTCCCAAGCCCAACAGCGCGGCATTCGACAGCAACATCACGGTCGACCACGTCGAGGTGCACGATGTCTCGCGCTACGGCTTTGATCCGCACGAGCAAACCAAAGGCCTGACGTTTTCGAATTCCGTTTCTCACCATAACGGCGCGGACGGCTTCACAATCGATTTCGCGACGGGCGTCAGCCTGATCAACAACGACGCTTACGCCAATGGCCGCCACGGTTTCAACATTGTCACGGGCTCATCCAATGTCCAATTTCTGGACAACGACGCCTGGGGCAATGGTCAAAGCGGGATTGTTGTCCAAACCGGGGACAATGAGCTGCGCGCCCTCACCCACGACATCATGATTGCGGGCGGGCACGTCTATGATAACGGCCGGGCGGGTATCGAAGTTCGCCAATCGGCGGGCGTCACCATTCACGACACCTGGATTACTGGCAATAAAGCTGAAGGCATTATCTTGTCGGGCGTCGATGGCGCAGCCCTCAGCGGCAATGTGCTGACCGACAACGGTCAGGCGCTGCCGGTTAACACGGCCGCGATCCGGATTGAAAATATGGTGCAGGATTTTGGCGATACCGACGCCAATAACAATCGCACGGTCGCCACGCATAACGTCACCATCGACGGCATCAAACAGGCCGATCCGGCTGTCGCCCCAGGGGCAGCGCTGTATACCTATGTCATCACCAGCGGCGCCGATGAGATTGCAGGCAGCAAGGGCCGCGATACGATTGCCGCCGGCAGCGGCAACGATCGCGTCTTCGGCAACAGTGGAAACGACACGCTCTTTGGCGAGGGCGGCAGCGACCGGCTTTTTGGCGGCACCGGCTCCGATATCCTCAATGGCAACGATGGCAATGACTGGCTATCGGGCGATGCCGGGTGGGACACGCTCACGGGCGGGCGCGGCTCCGACACGTTTTCGTTTGGCACCGATTGGGGAACCGACACGATCTCGGATTTCCGGCACGGCGCCGACAAGCTCGAATTCAAGGCCGTCGCAGGCTTAGCGAGCAACGCGCAGCTCTCGATCGCCCAAGTGGGTGCCGACACCAAAATCGGCTTCGATGGCGACTTCATTGTCTTGAAGGGCATCGCGGCATCAACGCTGACCGCAGCCGACTTCTTGCTGGCCTGATCATCCAGGCGGCAACCGCAAACACAAAGGGCCAGCACTGAGCTGGCCCTTTATTGTCTCACAGCATCGCGGGGTGAACGCGGTCGGGCGGCGCGTGCCCATCCGAAAACGCTTTGATGTTGATAATGACTTTTTCGCCCATATCGACCCGGCCCTCGATGGTCGCGGAACTCATGTGCGGTAACGCGACGACGCGGTCAGACGCCAGCAACCGCGGATTGATCGCTGGCTCGTGCTCG
The DNA here is from genome assembly GCA_031369245.1 of Hyphomicrobium sp. Taxonomy (GTDB): domain Bacteria; phylum Pseudomonadota; class Alphaproteobacteria; order Rhizobiales; family Hyphomicrobiaceae; genus Hyphomicrobium_B. The sequence goes on from JANMOL010000585.1 coordinate 1,548, forward strand.
AACACATCGAGACCCGCACCCGCAATCGCGCCGGTCTCCAGTAAGCGCGCCAACTCATTTTCATCGACCACTTCGCCGCGCGCGGTATTGACGATGTAGGCCGACGGCTTCAACAGCTTCAAGCGCCGCGCAGACAGCAAATGATAGGTCCCGGGCGTATGCGGGCAATTGACGGAAACGATGTCGACGCGGGTCAGCATCTGGTCGAGGCTTTCCCAATACGTCGCCTCGAGTTCCTGCTCGAGGGCATCGGAGACACGGCGGCGATTATGATAATGGATCTGCAGACCGAACGCCTTTGCGCGGCGCGCCACGGCTTGGCCAATGCGGCCCATACCGATGATGCCGAGCCGCTTGCCATAAATCCGGTGGCCCAGCATCCAGGTCGGCGACCACCCCGTCCATTTCGTGGACGTATCCTTGAGATAGGCAGCCCCTTCGGCAAGACGGCGTGGCACAGCCAATATCAAGGCCATCGTCATGTCGGCGGTGTCTTCGGTCAGCACGCCCGGCGTATTTGTTACAAGAATGCCGCGGTTGCGGGCGGTATCAAGATCGACATTATCGACGCCAGTGCCAAAATTCGCAATCAAGCGGAGTTGAGGGCCAGCCTGGGTCAGCACGCCGCGATCGATGCGATCGGTGACCGTCGGCACCAGGACATCGGCCGTCTTCACAGCCTGCACGAGTTCAGCCTGGGTGAACGGCCGGTCATCGACATTGAGCCGCGTTTCGAACAGCTCGCACATCCTCGTCTCGACGACGTCCGGCAACTTGCGCGTGACGATGACAACGGGCTTCTTCTGAGTACTGGGCATAATGGCTGGTCCGCGCGCCGAAGGTCGCACCGCACGGGCCTAAGGCGGCCGCGGCGCGATTGATGTGGAACCCGTGTCTAACAGATGGCCTTGGCGATGACAAAGTGCTGATTAGGGTGACCAGCGCCCACCATTTGGACGGTCCAACCGTGCTTGACCCCCTGACAACTTTGCCAAAGTCGAACCTGCAGCCCCGCCGGCCGCTGCCCCGCCCCATGCCAGCAGCGTGGCAGGCCGGAACCTGTGCCGTGCTCTGCATCAGTGTGTCGCTGATGCTTGGAGAGGGCTTCGTCGGGCCGCAAGCTGCGCTGGCGCAACCGGCCGCAACGGAAGAGCCCGCCGCCGTCCCAAGCGGCAGCGGCTTGCCGGTACCGCGCTATGTCAGCTTGAAATCCGATCGCGTCAATATGCGCAACGGCCCCGGCACCGATTATCCGACCGGCTGGGTTTATCGCCGGGCGGGGCTTCCGCTTGAAATCATCAAAGAGTTTGAGGGCTGGCGGCAAGTCCGCGACGCCGATAGCGCCACAGGCTGGGTGCTGCAATCTTTCCTGTCGGGGCACCGGAAAAAGACGTATCGGGTTGGACCGT
>JANMOL010000600.1:0-5187 GCA_031369245.1 Hyphomicrobium sp.
GACAGCGACCGCGTCCGGATCTTCGCACAGCGCCGCCAGCACATGCTCAAGCGACACCTCGGCCCGTCCCGTCGCCGCCGCGTGATCCGACGCCCGGGCCAACGTCGTGGCCAGCACCGGTGACATCGGAACCTGAGTTAAATCCACGGCCGCCACATTCACCTGAGCGCATCCTCCGTCATCCGGAGGCCCTGTCGTCATCGAGGGCCACCCGCGCGGCAACCCTATTTTCGGAGCCAATACTTAGCGCATTCACAGCGCCAGCGGCACCCGGCGCGCCAAAACAACTCGGCGATCCCCAAGCAAAATTGGTTAGCAGTCGATTGTGAGGAAATTCCGTTGAGGCGCGGAGCTGAGACGCTATAAGACGCCATCACGAAAGGTAGCTTTCAAACAACGACTTGAGCCATTTTATCGACTCCGTGGGGGACACCCGTGAAGGCACCGCAGGATACCGCCGCCAAAGACGTCAGCGCGCCAGACGACGCACCGACACCGCATCAGCAGGCCCGCATGCTGGCGGAAGCGATCCCGCATCTGATCCGCTACGACGAACAAACCGTGGTTGTGAAATTCGGCGGCAACGCCATGGGCGATGAAGCGCTCTTTACGGCCTTCGCCAAAGACATGGTGTATCTCAAGCAATCGGGCATCAATCCAGTCGTCGTGCACGGCGGCGGACCGCAGATCGCCAGCATGCTGGCAAAGCTTCAAATGAAATCGGATTTCGTGCACGGCCTGCGCGTCACCGACAAACCGACCGTCGAGGTCGTTGAAATGGTGCTGTCGGGCAAGATCAACAAGGAAATCGTCTCGGCCATCAACCGGCAGGGCGGCAAAGCGGTCGGCATTTCCGGCAAAGATGCCAACTTGATGATCGCCAAAAAAATTACCGAAATGCCCGATCCGCAATCCAACCTGATGCAGGCCGTCGATATCGGCTACGTTGGCGATCCCGTTGAGGTCAATCCGCACATCGTCGAAGTCATTTCGAAGTCGGATTTGATCCCGGTCATCGCGCCGGTTGGCATCAGCCGCGATGGCGAAACGCTGAATATCAACGCCGACACTTTTGCCTCCGCGCTGGCCGCCCGTATGCAGGCCAAACGCCTGTTGCTGCTGACCGACGTCGCCGGCGTGCTCGACAAAAACAAGAAACTCGTTTCGAAATTGTCGATTGATGAAGCCCGTGCGCTGATCAAGGACGGCACAATCTCGGGCGGTATGATCCCCAAAATCGAGGGCTGCATCGAAGTTGTCGAAGCTGGCGTCGAAGGCGTGGTCATCATCGATGGCCGCGTGCCGCATTGCGTCCTGCTCGAACTCTTCACCGAACACGGGGTCGGCACACTGGTGCAGCGCGCCGATCGCAAGAAGGCAGGGTCTTAATGACCGCTGCACCCGCGCGAGCAGCAGGCCACCAGCCGGAGCGCGGCTTCGCGCATGTCGACACCTGGATCTTCGATCTCGACAACACGCTCTATCCGGCGTCCTGCAACCTCTTCGCCCAGGTCGATCACCGCATGGGCGCGTTTATTGCCAAAACGATCGGCGTGCCCTACGAGCACGCGCGCCATTTGCAAAAGGCCTACTATCGTCAGTTTGGCACCACGCTGTCGGGGTTGATGCAGGTCCACAAACTGAAACCTGAGCCGTTTCTCGACTACGTCCACGACATCGATCTGTCGGTACTACCCGTCATGCCCGATCTCGCCGCAGCCATCGCCCAGCTTCAGGGCCGGCGGCTGATCTTCACCAATGGCTCGCGCCGTCACGCCGAAAAGGTCGCCGCCAAAATAGGTGTCCTGCATCTGTTTGAGGACATTTGCGACATTGCAGCCCTCGACTACGTGCCAAAGCCCGAGCGCGCGGCCTTCGAGCGCATGGTCAGCCGCCACAACGTCACCGCTCGCACGGCCGCAATGTTTGAAGATATGCCCCACAACCTCGAAGTGCCGCACGACCTCGGCATGGCGACCGTGCTGGTGCACTCTGACTACGTCGATCACCCAGCCCAGCACAAAGTCCGCGACTGGCCGACCCTGCCCGATCACATTCATCACATGACCCGCGATCTGACAGCGTTTATCACCGGCTCCATCCTGCCCGGTCCGGCGGTTGTATCGGGCGGCTAGGCGGCAGCCGCCGGGCAGGCTATAGGACTGCCGGGGACTTAAGAGTTTGTTCGCTGCAGGCCGCATGACGCCCACGCAAGAATTAACGTCTTTGTTGAATAGGGTGGCGCAGCAGGACCGCGCCGCCTTTTCAGCCGTCTATAAAGCCACATCTTCGAAACTCTACGGAATCGTTCTGCGTATCTTGCATCGCCGGGATATTGCCGACGAGGTGCTGCAAGAGGTTTACGTGAAGATCTGGGACCGAGCCGCTGATTACGACCCACGGATGGCCTCCCCCATCACCTGGATGGCGACCATCGCCCGTAATCGCGCGCTCGACGAAGTGCGCCGCAAGCGCCCGGATTCCATCGAAGATCACCCGGAACTTCTCGATGCCGCCTCCGACGAGGAATCGGCGCTGGCCGCCGTTATGCGCGGCGAAGACGGTAAACGGCTGGTCGACTGCCTATCGCGCCTAGAGCCTGCCCGGCGGCAAATGGTGGTGCTCGCCTACTGTGAAGGCTTGAGCCGCGACGAACTAGCTGAGAAGTATGGTCAGCCGGTGAATACCGTCAAAACCTGGCTTCGCCGGTCGCTGGCGCAACTGAAGGGCTGTCTTGGCTCATGATCGAGGCAGATGACATTGATGGCCTCGCTGCGGAATACGTGCTTGGCACGTTGGACGCCACCGAGCGAATCGCCGTTGCAAGCCGCCGCCAGCGCGAACCCGCGCTGAGCGCTGCTATTGCCGATTGGGAACGCCGCTTAGCGCCGCTGCACGCGGCCGTTCCCGCCGCCACCCCGCCCGCCGGAGCGTTTGCCAAAATCGAAGCCCGCATCGCCGGCGTCGATGTCCCCCCGGCCGGCAGCGCCACCATTCTGGATTTGAAGCGCCGCGTTTCGCGCTGGCGGACAGGCGCGATCGCAGCATCAGCGTTGGCAGCAAGTTTGGCGCTGGCAATTGGCGTCCGTGACTTTGCACCCAAGCCGCCGGCAAAAAATCTTGTCGCGATTTTGCAGAAGGATGCGGCATCGCCCGCGTTCCTTGTCTCGGTCGATATCGACAGCCGGCTGATGACCGTGCGGCCGGTTGCGGCCAAGAGCGAGACCGGCAAAAGCTTCGAGCTGTGGATTATTCACGACAGTCTCGGCAAGCCGAAATCGCTCGGCGTTGTCGATGCGCCGCGGGCATTGGCTAAGCCGACACTGGCGGCCTACAATTCCGGCGTGATCGAAGATTCGACCTACGCGATAACGCTGGAGCCCGAAGGCGGTTCGCCGAGCGGCGATCCAACAGGCCCGGTTGTGTTCAGCGGAAAACTGCTGCCAAAGGCCGACTTCTGAGTGCCGCGACATGCTGACGCCCGCATGCGTCTGCGCTCAAAATCGTGAAAAATCTCAACACAACGTGAAGCCAGCAGCGAAACTTGTTTCAATGCCCAGCGTATCTTCGTCGCTCTCCTAACAACGAGAGCCATTGAAGAATTTAAACGGAGAAACCCCCCATGTCGAAGATTGCCCGCGCCACTCTGCTTGGCGCCTCTGCACTTGCTCTTGCGCTGTCATTCGGCGGCGTCTCTACGCCGTCATTCGCTGAAATGAAGGAAGCCGCCGTGACCGTTGGCGGCGCGCCGATGTTCCCATCGAAGAACATCATTGAGAACGCCGTCAACTCAAAGGACCACACCACGCTGGTTGCGGCCGTCAAGGCTGCCGGCCTGGTTGACACGCTTTCGGGCAAGGGCCCGTTCACGGTGTTCGCACCCGTCAATGGCGGCTTCGATAAGCTGCCAGATGGCACAGTCGCGACGCTGTTGAAGCCAGAAAACAAGGGCACGCTGTCAGGCATCCTGACGTACCACGTCGTTGCCGGAAAAATGTCGGCCGCTGATCTTGCAGCCAAGGCAAAAGAAATGGGCGGCAAGGTTGAATTGAAGACGGTTGCTGGCGGCACCATCACTGTAACAGGTGAAAACGGCGGCTGGGTCGTCGTCGATGCCAAGGGCGGCAAGTCGAAGATCACCATCGCCGACGTCAACCAGTCGAATGGCGTCATCCACGTCGTCGATAGCGTGTTGCTCCCGAACTAACCGGCTCGCACACCTGGGCCGGTTCCGTCCCCACCCCTGAATGGTTCAGGTCGAACGAGCAGGTACGGCCAGGATCGCGCGGCGCAAGCCGCAGATCCTGGCCGTCTTTTTATTGAAAATTGTCAGCCGCGCCCAACGAGCGGCATGGCCGTCGCCATCAGCGTCATGAAGGGAACGTTGGCATCGAGCGGTAAGTTGGCGATGTACAGCACCGCATCGGCGACATGCTGAACATCAAAGCGCGGTTCGATCATGACAGATCCGTTCGCCTGCAAAATGCCGTCAGCCATCTTGGCCGTGAAATCCGTCGCCGCGTTGCCGATATCTATCTGCGAACACGCAATGTTGTCAGCCCGGCCATCGAGTGAAATCGACTTGGTCAGACCCGTGATGGCGTGCTTGGTCGCGGTATATGGCGCCGAATGGGGCCGCGGCGTTTGCGCCGAAATCGAGCCATTGTTGATGATGCGTCCACCCTTGGGGTCTTGCGCTTTCATCATCCGAATGGCTTCCTTCGCACATAAAAACGCGCCCGTCAGATTGACATCGACAACGCGTTTCCACGTCTCGAGAGGAATATCTTCGAGCGGCGTGCCAACTGCAAACGTGCCGGCGTTATTAAACAGCACATCCAGCCGGCCGAACGATTGGCGCGTCTTTGCGAAAGCGGCCTTAACGGACGTCGGGTCGGTAACATCGGTTGGGATAGAGAGCACCTGACCGCGCGCTCCCGGCATCTGCGCTGCTGTCTTGTCGAGTTCATCGCCACGCCGCCCGGCCAGCACAACCCGATAGCCAGCGGCGTGCAGCGTGATCGCCACCGCGCGGCCGATACCAGAGCCCGCACCGGTGATCAGGGCAACTTTTGATGGAGCGGCCATATCGAAATCTCTCAGCGCGTCGGCACTGGCTTCTCGCCGCGGTAGTCATAGAACCCGCGCCGAGTTTTGCGCCCGAGCCATCCCGCTTCGACGTATTTC
>JANMOL010000617.1:0-4651 GCA_031369245.1 Hyphomicrobium sp.
CCGCCCTGACGCCGCCGGAGCCTGCGCCGATGACGAACAGATCGGTGTCAAATTGCGTCATGCTCTATCAAATTTTATCTGGTGATGGATTGGGCAATTACTTTGGTACTGCCGGTGCTGCCGGTTTACCGTCATTCATCATGCGTTCTGAGTACTTCATTCCGATCGCCGCACCTTTTTGCATGAGGGCCGGCGTCACCTCGATGAATTTTGCGCCCGTGCCTGAGCGATAGAAGTCCGCAACCGTTTTCATTTCTTCCGCTGTGAACGTCTCCGCGTAAAGCGCCGCAAAGTCGGTGATCATGTCCTCCTTGTAGCTCAACAACTTTTTCAATCCGGCGTCGAATTCGTCTGTCATCTTTTTGCCGGCCTCGCTGGTATCGGCCTTGGCGCTTTTAGCAAAGCCCTGCTTCATGGCATCCATCATACTGTCGAGGTTCTTGATGACGCCCGTCACGCCCATCAAATCGCGGGCGGCGGCGATACGGGCGGGATCGGGCGCGGGCTTGGCGTCTTGCGCTCTCAGCGGCGCCCCCAAGACAACGAGAACAGCTGCAAAAATCACAGCAACGACTGACTTCATGATCAAATCTCCACGTCGTATTCAGCATCTTCACTCGAAAGCACTTCAACGCCCATCAGCCCGGCGATCACCGCCAAATCGGCGATGCCAAGAAACAAGCCGTTTTCTACGACCCCGGGGATCAGCTTAAAAGAATCGTCGAGCGCTTCTGGGTCTTCGATCTGGCCGAACGCGCAATCCAAGATGTGATTGCCGTTGTCCGTTACATACGGCTTGCCGCCCGCACTGCGTATCGTGATCGTGCCCTCGCATCCGCAATCGGCAGCCAGGCTTTCGATCATGTTTCTGGTCGCCGTCAGGCCGAACGGCACAACCTCGATTGGCAGCGCAAAGCGCCCGAGCGTTTCAACCCGTTTGGTGTGATCGGCGATGATCACAACCCGGCCCGAGGCCACGGCGACAATTTTCTCGCGCAACAGCGCGCCGCCACCGCCCTTGATCAACCGCAACTCACTGTCGATTTCATCGGCGCCGTCGACCGTCAAATCGAGGTAGGGCGTGTCGTCGAGCGTCGACAAACGGATGCCGAGTGCGGCGGCCTGCGCGCGCGTTGCTTCCGATGTCGGCACGCACACCACATCAAGGCCCGATTTGACCTTCGCACCGAGCAGATCGACGAACTGCGCCGCTGTCGAACCCGTCCCAAGCCCGAGCTTCATGCCAGGCTCGACAAATTTTATCGCGTGCGCGGCCGCGAGCCGCTTCCAATCCTCGGCGCTCATGCTAAGTCCCCGGATGAAGGTAAAAAAACGCGGCACATGCCGGTCGAGCATGCACGCCTCCTCTCTAAGCCCCCGCTGCATGGCTTACAAGCTGGCCCGCCATGCGATCGGGACGCCGTGCACGACACGCGCGCCGCACCGGCGTAAACATAACAGCCAGCTGACAGACAGCTGAGCCTGCCCGTGAGCCCTCAGGAGCCGCCATGCGCGACTGGACCGTTGTCTTTGATCTGGACGGCACACTGGTCGATACCGCGCCTGATCTTGCAGCGGCTACCAATCACGTTTTGGCTCAGCTCGGGTTGCAGCCTGTGCGTGAAGCTGATGTCCGGCCGTTTGTCGGGCACGGCGCGCTGGTGATGATTGAACAAGCAGCTGCATCACGCGGCCGCACATTCACCCAGGATGAGCTTTATCGCTTGTTCGAGGTTTTTATCGCCTACTATACCGCCAACATTTCTGGCTCGAGCAAGCCGTACGACGGAGCGATCGCAGCGCTGGAACATTTGTCCGCGCAAGGGGTGACGCTGGCGGTTTGCACCAACAAGATCGAAGCCCATGCCCGCACCCTGCTCAGCGAGCTTGGCATGCTGCATTATTTTTCAGCTCTCACCGGGCGCGATAGCTTGGCGGTGTACAAACCCGATCCCGGGCACTTGACCGGAACGATTGCACGGGCAAACGGAACCGCCAGAAAAAGCATCATGGTCGGCGATAGCGAAACGGACATCAAAACCGCCCAGGCGGCCGGCATCCCGGTCGTCGCCGTCGATTTCGGCTATAGTGTTGAGCCGGTCGCATCGTTTGGCCCAACGCTTGTCATCAGCCACTATCGCGAATTGGTGAGATCCGTCGAGATGCTGGCGGCCTGCACCTCTAGTAGGTAAGCACTTTCGCCTCTAGTAGGTGAGCACTTTGCTTTCGCCGGTCATGATCTCTTCAATGAAATGCGCAGCCCCGACCACTCCGTGACACTCAGGGATCAGGTCCTCTTTGTGCATCGCGGTGATATCCATGCCCGGCGCGCAGCAGAAGAACTTCACACCGGCGGCGTGCGCATCCTTGATAAAATCGTAAATCGAGCGGGCATCTCCGGCTTTGACCTTGAGACTGGCCGCGACCCCGGTCCGCATTAATTTAGCAGCCGTTGCGGTGCAGATCACCTCGACGTCATACGACATCGCCGCGGCAACGCAGGCCTGAAAGATCGGCGCGCCAAGTTCTTCGCCGTTGCGCGGGTCGGTGTTGGCCATAATGATGATCAGCTTCTTCGTCAACGTCGTAGCTCCCGTGCGAACAACCGCTGCAACTGTCTATCGCGATGTCGCACGCCGCCGCAATGGCGCCGTTCACCTCTGGCGTGAAATGTAGCGCCGATAGGCCAATATCGTTGCCGGCAAAAACACCAAGTCCGCCACCAGCGACGCGAGCAGCGTCACGCCGCACACCAAGCCAAACGTCCTGAGCGACGGCAGATCTGAAAACACGGTCACACCGAGACCAAACGCCAGCACAATCGTCGTCAGAATGATGGCCGGACCGACCAGCACGCGCGAGCGCCGGATGGCCGCTTCGGGCGGCTCGCCGGCCTGTTCCTCAAGCCGCAGCCGGTTGAGAAAATGGATAAGCGCGTCAACACCAAGTCCAAAGACAACCAGCAGCGCCACGACCGAGGCAAACTCCAGACCGCCATCGCGCAGCCACAGCATGGCGCCCGCGGTGACAACTGGAAACAACCCGGGCAGCAAACTGATCAAGCCGACAAACACCGAACGGAATGCAATCCCCAGCAGCAGAGCCGCAACCAGCACGCAGGCCGGCAAGCTTTCGTTCAACTGGCTGATCATGCGGTAGCTGTTGCGCGCGGCGAGCGCTGGCAGGCCTGTCACCGAAATCGTATAGTTGGGATGGGCCGCGCGGACGGGATCGAGGGCGCGATCAACCTTTTCGACCACGGGTAATATTTCGCTCGCATCGAGATCGGGCAGCCGCCCGGTCACAAGGACCGCGTCCTGCTCCTTGGCGATAAAACGGCGCACCAGATGCTCTGGCAGCAAGCCGACATATTTCTGGACCGTCGGGATGCTCGCGTCGCCGTTTTCCTGCAGCCATCGCCGCAAACTTTCAATCGACCAGACGTTGCCAAGCCCGGCCTCTTTTTCAAGCGCTGTATGCGTTGCAGCGATCACCGCCAGAGGCGCCTCGGTGAACAGTTGCGTGCCGTCCGTCCATTGAATCATGACGTGAAACGGATTGGCACCGGTCAGTTTCTGGTCGATCCGGCCTGACGCCGCGAGCGCTTGCTCGCGATCGGGAACCTGATCAGCCAGACGATAGCGCGGTTCAAGATCAAGGTGGGCCGCTCCAAATAGTGCAAACAGCGTCAGGCCGAGCAGCGTATAGGCCACCGGATGGCGCACAACCCGGTCGACAATCCGGCCAACGAACGTCCCAAGCTTATCCATCATGCCATCCGCGGGCGTGCGATCCTTGCTCAGTTTCGCTTCGTTGCGGATAAACAGCATGGCGAGCAACGGCAGCACGACGATCACGGCGACGAACGAGATCAGCGTTGCCATGGCGCCAGCTGCGCCAAACGTGCGGATCAACCCGGATTCCGACAGCAGCAGCGCCATGAACGATAACAGCGTCGCCATGTGCGCTAGCACGCAGGCCGGCCCGACGACGTGGACGGCGAATTTCACCGCCTCGGCCTTGGTGTCGCCCTCGCGCAAGCGAATGCGGATGGCCGAGACCATCTGCATGCTGTCGGAAAATCCCATGACCATGACCAGCGGCGTCATGACGTTGAGAAACAAATTGAGCTTGAAATCCAGCCACCCGAGCAGTCCCAGCGACCAGGCCACGGCGATGACCGGCGGCAAGGCGGCAACCAGCATCAGCGAGACGCGCCGGAAAAAGATCGCCGCGATCACAGCACCAAACAACAGCCCGAGACCATTGTAGACAAGCTGGTCGCGCTCAACGGCGTTCCGGATCTCAAGTTGCATCACCGGCGCGCCCGCCAGCTTGACCGAGAGGCCAGCGGGCGTCAGTTCGCGTTCAGCTGCCTGCTTGATCGAACCGATCACGGTCCGCGCCGACTGCTCGGCAACGACAGTCCGGTCGAGCGACAGAACGATCAGAGCCAGTTCGCCGTCGTCGGACAGGAATTTGCCTTTGACAATATCGTTGGTCTTTAGAGCCGCAATGAGGGCTGCGAAGCTGGCTCCTACGGGCAGCTCCTCGGGTACAATGGGCGCTGCGTAGCCGCTGGCATCGGGCTTGCCGCGCGCCGACAGCATCGAGATGAGGCCGGTGACGCCGTCGGCCAGCTGCAACTCGC
>JANMOL010000631.1:0-12347 GCA_031369245.1 Hyphomicrobium sp.
CTCGATCGCTGGCGCCAGTTGGATCCGGAAGCAGAACGGGAACGCAACGAACTCGTCGAGTTGATCAAGATCCAGGCCGCTGGTGTCGACCTTTTGAAAACTGGATCCGAATGGAGCGGCGAAGCCGCCATCAATGCGCAGCTTTTGCAACTCACCGAAGCCGTCCTCGAACTTGAATACACATTAATTCCGCACGGCCTGCATATTGTTGGCGCGTCCCTATCCGTCGAAGAGCGGGCCGACGCCCTGATGTCGATGGCCGATGCCGGTCACGGCAAGCGCCCGGCCATGCACTCATTGATGGCGCTGCTGGCAGGCGCCGGCCCCGAAAAAGCGCTGGCGATGTCTGGACTGGACGCCGATGCGGCCTCGCTCGCCATGTTTGCTGAACTTGAAAAGACAGGCCGCCTGTTGGCCGAAGAAACGGAAATTCCGGGTCTCCTGAGGGCGCTTGATGGCCGCTTCCTGCGTCCCGCTCCAGGTGGCGATTTGTTGCGCACCCCTGCCGTATTGCCGACCGGCCGCAACCTGCATGGCTTTGATCCGTTCCGCATTCCGAGTGCCTACGCGGTGCAAGACGGCGCGCGGCAAGCCCAGCGCCTGCTCGATCGGTACATGGACGATGGCAACGATCTCCCAGAGTCGATCGCGTTGGTCTTATGGGGCACGGACAACCTCAAAACGGAAGGGGCACCGATCGGGCAGGCCCTCGCTCTGATCGGCGCGAAGCCGCGCTTTGATAGCTATGGCCGGCTGGCTGGAGCGGTATTAATCCCTCTCAACGACCTCGGACGGCCGCGCATCGATGTGGTGATCTCGCTGTCCGGCATTTTTCGCGATCTGCTGCCGTTGCAAATTAAATTGCTGGCCGATGCCACATTCATGGCTGCAAGCGCCGACGAGCCGCTCGAAATGAATTACGTCCGCAAGCACGCTCTCGCCTATCAGCAAGCCAACGGCTGCGATCTGGAGACCGCGTCTCTGCGGGTCTTTGGAAATGCCGAAGGCGCCTACGGCTCCAACGTCAACAACCTGATCGAAAATGGCGGTTGGGAAGACGAGGACGAGCTGGCTGAAACGTACACGCGCCGCAAGGGCTTCGCCTATGGCCGCGGCGGCCGAGCGGTGCAGCAGCCAACGCTGCTCAAGAGCGTACTTGCCGGCGTCGATCTGGCCTATCAGAACCTCGACTCGGTCGAACTTGGCGTGACCACTGTCGATAACTACTTCGACACGCTGGGCGGCATCAGCCGGGCTGTGCGCCGGGCCAAGGGCGGCAAGGCTGCTCCCGTCTACATCAGTGACCAAACCAAGGGCGAAGGCGCTATCCGCACGCTCGGCGAACAGGTTGCCCTTGAGACCCGCACACGGATGCTCAATCCGAAATGGTACGAAGGCATGCTGAAGCATGGCTACGAGGGCGTCCGCCAGATCGAGACGCACGTCACCAATACGATGGGCTGGTCGGCAACGACCGGCGAAGTCGACCCGTGGGTCTACCAGCGCATTACGCAGACATTCATGCTCGACCCGGAAATGCGCGAACGCTTGGCGCAACTCAACCCGACAGCATCGGCAAAAGTCGCTAACCGGTTGCTCGAAGCGCATGAACGGAAATATTGGCAGCCCGATGCCAGCGTCCTCGAAGCGCTTCGGCGCGCTGGCGAGGAATTGGAAGACAGACTCGAAGGAATTGGCGTGGAGGCCGCAGCATGACCACAACTCTCATCTCACGCCCACCGGCTGTGCACACAAAGTCGAAGAATGGCGACGGCGAAGGCAGCGTCCAGGTGCATCTTGATCCCAAGGTGCAGATCTCGACATCGGCCAAAGTCTTTGCCGTCTACGGCAAGGGTGGCATCGGCAAGAGCACGACATCGTCGAACCTGTCGGTGGCATTCTCGAAACTCGGCAAACGAGTGCTGCAGATCGGTTGCGACCCGAAACACGATTCTACGTTCACGCTGACGAAAGCACTGATGCCAACCGTCATCGACGTGCTGGAGCAGGTCAACTTCCATACCGAAGAGCTGCGCGTCGAAGACTTTGTGTTTGAAGGCTACAACGGCGTCATGTGCGTCGAAGCCGGCGGACCGCCTGCTGGCACCGGCTGCGGCGGCTACGTCGTTGGCCAAACCGTCAAGCTTCTGAAAGAGCATCATCTGCTCGAAGAATCCGACGTCGTGATCTTCGACGTTTTGGGCGACGTGGTGTGCGGCGGGTTTGCGTCGCCGCTGCAGCACGCTGAGCGCGGCTTGATTGTCACCGCCAATGACTTCGACAGCATCTTCGCGATGAACCGCATCGCAGCCGCGATCCAAGCGAAGTCGAAGAATTATGGCGTTCGTATCGGCGGCGTTATTGCCAACCGCAGCAAAGATACCGATCAGATCGATCGCTTCAATGATGCCGTCGGTCTGACGCGCATCGCCCACTTTCCCGACCTCGACGTGATCCGGCGCTCGCGTCTGAAGAAATCAACGCTGTTCGAAATGGACTCAACGCCCGAGCTCGAAGCGGTTCAGCAGGAATACATGAAACTCGCGGCCAGCCTGTGGGCCGGGTCCGAGCCGCGCGAAGCCCACCCTATGAAAGACCGTGAAATCTTCGACTTCCTTGGATACGACTGATGCACACACTGTCCTACCGCCAGCGCCGCGGACAACTACAAACGTATTTCGATCGCACTGCGTCTGAGGCGTGGTCGCGACTGACGTCTGACGCACCCGTCAGCCGGGTGCGCGCGACCGTTCGCGCCGGACGCGATCGCATGCGTGCGACGCTACTCAGCTCGCTGCCTGAGGATCTCACTGGCCGGCGGATACTCGACGCTGGATGCGGGACGGGCGCATTTGCCATCGAGGCGGCGCGCCGCGGTGCGCATGTCATCGCGATCGACATCGCGCCGACGCTCGTCGATTTGGCACGCGAACGCTCAAGCGATGCAAACGCTGATCAACGATTTGATGTTGGCCCCGGCAAGGTCGAATTCCTCGTTGGTGACATGCTCGACCCGGGCCTTGGTCAGTTCGATCACGTCGTTGCGATGGACAGCCTGATCCATTACCAGCCAGCCGACGTCGTGGCGATGGTTGCGACACTGGCTGCACGCACAAGCCACTCGATCCATTTCACCTTTACGCCACGCAGCCCGGCGCTCACCGCCATGCTGGCGGTCGGCCGGCTGTTCCCTCGTGGCGACCGTTCGCCATCCGTGGAACCGGTTGAGTTGTATGATTTGCGGGACCGCTTCGCTGAAGAGCCCAAGCTCGCGGGCTGGCGAACCGGCCGCAATGACCGCATCGATACGGGATTTTATAAATCAGTGGCGATGGAGTTGCTGCGCATATGAAGCAGCTTAACGACAAACTGGCGCTGAAGTGGGCAGATATCAGCCCGCGATTCCTGCCGTTTGCCGATGCTGCATCGACCGAGCTGCCGATGGGACGGCTGCTGCGTCTGTCGTTGTTTCAAATCTCTGTCGCCATGGCCGTTGTGCTGCTCAACGGCACGCTCAACCGTGTCATGATCGTCGAACTGGGGGTTCCAAGTTCCGTTGTCGCTGCGATGGTTTCGATCCCGCTGCTGTTTGCGCCGCTTCGGGCTCTGATCGGCTTCCGCTCGGACACCTACCGCTCGGCACTCGGCTGGCGGCGTGCTCCGTTCATCTGGATGGGCACAATGCTGCAATTCGGCGGTTTGGCGATTATGCCATTCGCGCTGTTTGTGCTGTCCGGCGATACACACGGGCCGCAATGGATCGGCGTTGTCGGCGCGGCACTCGCCTTCCTGCTCGTCGGCGCGGGCCTGCACACGACCCAGACAGCAGGGCTTGCGCTTGCGACCGACCTGGCCCCCGAAGGCTCACGGCCGCGCGTCGTCGCTTTCCTTTATGTCATGCTGCTGGTCGGCATGGTGTTGAGTTCGACGCTGTTTGGTCTGTTGCTTGAGAATTTCAGCCAATTCCGGCTCGCTCAGGTGATCCAGGGCGCCGCGGTCGTGACGATGGTGCTGAATGTTGTGGCGCTTTGGAAGCAGGAAGCGCGCGACCCATCCCTGACGAATTATTCCGGCCCAGCACCCGTCTTCGCAGACGCCTGGAAAAGCTTCCGGCAGAACGATCGGGCGTTGCGTGCGCTGGTCGCGCTCGGGCTCGGGACGGCAGCCTTCAGTATGCAAGATATTCTGCTGGAACCTTACGGCGGGGAAATTCTGCGGCTGTCTGTAGGGGAGACCACCGCACTCACGGGGATGCTGGCAGGCGGCACGCTCGTTGGCTTCATGGTCGCCGTGCAGCTTCTCGATCGCGGAAGTGACGCCTACCGGCTGGCGGGTTTTGGAACGCTGGCTGGCCTGGTTGCCTTCCCGTTGCTGATCTTCTCGGCATCGGCCCTATCGCCATTTCTTTTCCGCATGGGCGTCGTGCTGATCGGGGTCGGCGGCGGTTTGTTCGCGATCGGCACGTTGACGGCTGCGATGGCCACATCAGACAAACACCAGCGCGGTCTGGCGCTTGGCGCATGGGGTGCTGTGCAAGCCACTGCCGGAGGCCTCGCCATCGCCATCGGTGGCGCCGTCCGTGATGTGGTTGGCGGGCTGGCAACCGAAGGCCATCTTGGGGCGGCCCTTGCTGGCCCGGCCACTGGTTACAACACGGTCTACTATCTCGAAATCTTACTGCTGTTTGCCACAATGATTGCGATCGGCCCGCTCGTGCGTCCCGCGAGCGAGACCCGCGCGCAGTTACAACCAAAGTTTGGACTTGCTGAATTCCCAGGCTAAGCCGCGGATCACGGAGGTATCACTATGAAGCTCGGTCAAATAACAAGCTACATCGACGTCGCGCAGGTCGTCCTTTACGTCTTCTGGGCGTTCTTTGCAGGACTGATCTACTACATCCAGCGCGAGGGTCGCCGTGAAGGCTTTCCGCTGTTCTCGGAGCCCTCGAATACCTACAAGAAGAACGACTTCCTTTTCATGCCCGAACCGAAAGTGTACCGCCTTCCGCATGGCGGCACGGTTTTGGCGCCGAACGGTAAAGTCGATGACCGCGACCTGCGGGCCGCAAAGACAGCGCCATGGCCCGGCGCGCCGTTTGAGCCAATTGGCGATCCGATGCTGGCCGCTGTTGGACCGGGTTCCTACGCCGAGCGCTCAAACACAGTCGACCTCACTCATGAGGGCCAGACGAAAATCGTTCCCATGCGCGTTGCCACGAACTTTGCTCTTGAAGCGCGCGATCCTGATCCGCGCGGCATGGCCGTTGTCGGTGCCGATGGCAACGTCGGCGGCACGGTCAAGGATGTCTGGGTCGATCGTTCAGAGGTCATCATCCGGTATCTTGAAGTGGATATCGCCGGCGGCGGGCGCTCGGTGCTGCTGCCGATGACGTTTGCCTCCATCAACGGACGGCGCGGAACGGTCAAGGTCAACGCGATCTTGGGTGCGCAATTCGCCCAGGTTCCCGCGCTTGCCAATGCCAACCAGGTCACGCTGCTCGAAGAAGACAAGATCTGCGGTTACTATGGCGGCGGTCTGCTCTATGCTGAACCATCGAGGATGGAGCCGCTTCTGTGAGTGAAGAGTCTGACGAATACGAAATCGAGCCCATTCCGGGCTTGCCGGAAGAACTGCCAGAGGGGGAAACGCTCCTTTGGCAAGGCGCGCCTAACTGGATGTCAGTGGCGCGCCGCGTTTATCATGCCCATTGGGTCGCAATCTACTTTGCAGCCCTGCTGGCGTGGCGGGCGTTATCGTCCTACGCGGCGGGCGACAGTGTTGCCGCGTTCGCCGTGCAGTCGATCCCGCTGGTCATCGTCGCTACCTTGGGGCTTGGTCTGTTAGCGCTATTGGCATTTTTTACGCAGCGTACGACGCTCTATTCGATCACGTCGCGCCGCCTCGTGATGCGCTACGGCATTGCCATGCCAATCCGGATGAACATTCCCTTCGCGCAAATCGGCTCGGCTGATCTAAATACCCACGCCGACGGTACTGGTGACATCGCTCTTTTGACGAACGGAGCAACACGCCTTGCCTATTTGCATCTGTGGCCACACGCCCGGCCGTGGTACGTCACCAAAACGCAGCCGATGATGCGGTCGCTCGACAATCCGTCAGGCGTTGCAAATATTCTATCGAAGGCGCTGGCAGACGCGCACCCGGCGGCGGACCGCACGCACGTGCTGAACTCTGGCCCGGCTTCGACCACGCTTCAGGGCAGCACGACTGCACCCCTCGGCGCGACGTAAGGACACGAAGTGTATGACGAACGGTGTTACTGCCAGCGATCCTAACGCGTCCAAGATCCGCTACGGCGAAGCGATGAACCGCGGCTTCCCACGGGTCTTGCTGATTGGCGCTGCAGCGTTACTGACATTTGTCATCAGCGTGACGTGGCTGGCCCGCACTAGCGGTGTCGGCGTCGTAACACTGCAACCTGCCGCAGTGGTCGAAAGCCGCGACCTGAATTTCCTCGATCTGCCCAATGGCGGGGTAGCCGTGGTTGATGTTGCGCTCGGCCGCGAAATCGCAACCTTTTCGACGACCAGCCACGGCTTCATCAGAGTTCTGATGCGTGATCTGGCGCAGGCCCGCAAAGCCGCCGGGATTGGCCCTGAAGCACCGTTCCGGCTCAGCCGGCGTGTCGATGGCCAGTCGATTTTGCAGGACACGGCCACGGGTCGCATCATAATATTGAATGCGTTCGGCTCAGCCAACGCCGCCGCCTTCACCCAGCTACTGCCGTCCCGGAGCCGATAGACATGAGCGACCCATTCAAGGGAAAACGGACTGTCGATGTCCCTTGCACGATCGAGATCGAAAATACGTTCGACAGCCTGCACGCGCACGTCGAATTGCACGGCGGCGTGGAGATCGAAGCTGGAGACGAAGTGCTCGTGCACGGCGAAGCCATTCGCGTGCCGTTTGGCCAAAAGGTCACGCTGCAGCGCATTGCGACCGTGACGCGCGCGAACTGGTTGCAGCGCCTCTGGACCATGATCGCGGCGCGCTTTGAGCTTACCGAACTCTACGAGGTCAGCTTTTCTTCTGGGAGGAAGCTATGACCATTGAGACCCTCGGCATCACGCCGAATGACACAACGCGTATTGCCGTTGAAGACGCGATGCTGAGTCCGCGCTTCTACACCACCGACTTCAAGGAAATGGACAAGATTGACGTCAGCTCGGTCAGGACCGAGTGGGACGCGCTGATCGCCGAGTTAAAGAGCGATCCAAACAAAACCCATTTCCGCCGCACCGATGCCTGGGACAAGTTTGAACTTGCCAGTCTGCCGGAAGGCCTGCGCAAAGAGTTCGTCGACTTCCTCGTCAGTTCGCTGACCGCTGAGTTCTCCGGCTGCGTGCTCTACGCGGAGATGAAAAGGCGCGGCACGAATCCTGACATCTGCGAACTGTTCAAGTACATGAGCCGCGACGAGGCCCGTCACGCTGGCTTTATCAACGACAGCCTCAAGGACCTTGGCATCGGGATCGACCTTGGCTTCCTGACACGCTCCAAGAAATATACCTTCTTCAAACCGAAGTATATTTTCTACGCGACCTACCTTTCGGAAAAAATCGGCTATGCACGCTACATCACGATCTATCGTCACTTTGAACGCAACCCGCATCTGCGCTTCCATCCGATTTTTAAATGGTTCGAGAAGTGGTGCAACGACGAGTTCCGTCACGGTGAGGCGTTTGCGCTGATCATGCGATCCAATCCGCATCTGGTCAGCGGCATGAACAAGCTTTGGGTCCGGTTCTTCCTTCTGGCCGTGTTTGCGACGATGTACGTGCGCGATCATGCGCGGCCGGAATTCCACAAGGCCATGGAAATGGATCCGACCGAGTACGACTACAAGGTGTTCCATCTGACCTCGGAAATCTCCAAGCAGGTTTTCCCGCTGACGCTCGATATCGACAATCCGAAGTTCCGCGCGGGCCTTGAGAAACTCCGGATTATCAACGAAAAACTCGGCGGGCTTCAGGGCCAGACCGGTTTTGCTGCCAAAGCGCAGCGGATGGGCCTCGGCGCACGGGCGGGCGCGACATTCTTGGGTCTGTATATGCTCAGAGCGGTCGATAACCCGCTGCCGCAGCAAATTCGCATGCAGCCGGTTTGGTAAGGCTGGCTGTCAGGAGACGCACGTGCTGACTTACGGACTACCAGCCGCTTACGCGCTGTTCATTTGGTGGCTCTCGACCGGCCTGGTCCTGTTCATCGTCAGCCGCCCCTCGCGCACACACGCCGTCAGCATGGTCATCATGACAGGGCTTGCGGCTGCGGCGTTATACAGCCTCACTTGGATCGCGGACGACACGAGCCTCACAGCCGCGTTCATCGCGTTCACGTCGGCTCTGATTATTTGGGGCTGGCACGAGATGAGTTTTTTGACCGGCTTTGTGACCGGGCCGCGCACGACCGCCTGTCCGGGCCGCCCGGCGGAACCGGCTGCCACGCGCGCACCGCTGTGGTTTGCGATCCAAGCCGTGCTCTATCATGAGCTAGCGATCGCTGCGACCGCCGCTGCGATTTTTGCGCTGACCTGGGGCTCAGCCAACACCGTTGGCCTATGGACCTTCATCGTGCTGTGGCTGATGCGCCTGAGCGCTAAACTCAACGTTTATCTCGGCGTCCAGAACCTCACTGAGCAATTTCTGCCGCAAAACTTGAAGTATCTGACGACGTACTTTTGCAGAAAGCCGATGAACGGCCTGTTTCCGCTGGTTGTTACAGCCGCCACGGCCGTGACTGTTCTGCTGTTCAGCGCGGCGCTATCATCCACCGCATCACCGTTCGAGGCCGCAGGCCTGATGTTTCTTGCTACACTGATGGCCTTGGCTGTGCTGGAACACTGGTTTCTCGTTTTGCCCATTCCGGCCGATCAACTGTGGGCTTGGGGTCTTGCCTCGCGTGTGCCAGAACCACTCTCCGAGCCCGCAAAACCCGACAGTATGAGCATGGCCACAGCCTGAGATTGCAGCGTGCTCGTCCGTCATACGCCACACTTGTCAAGCGACAGCCTCAAAAGTGTGAACTGCGCTTGACAACACTTTATGTCAGCCTAAACTTACACATCGCTGCAGCCCATAAAAACATCAGGTTGCGGTTCGTCTGCGGAGGCCTGAATGAATTACGAAGCCATGCTCGGCAAACACCTCGTCAGCCTCCGCGCTGAGGGGCGTTATCGCATTTTCGCAGACGTCAAACGCCGCCAGGGATCGTTCCCAGCGGCTGAATACTTTACCGGGTCGGTCGCACGACCCATCACCGTATGGTGTTCCAACGACTACCTCGGCATGGGCCAGCACCCATCGGTTATCAGCGCCATGCACGAAGCCATCGACCGGGTCGGTGCGGGCTCCGGCGGCACGCGCAATATCTCTGGCACCACGCACTATCACGTTGAGCTTGAAGCCGAGATCGCTGACCTGCACGGCAAGGAGAGCGCGCTGCTGTTTACCTCGGCCTACGTTGCCAACGACGCCACACTTTCAACGCTCGTCAAACTGATGCCGGGCACCGTTATCTTGTCAGACGAAAAAAACCACGCCTCGATGATCGAAGGCATTCGCCATGGGGGCGGTGAAAAGCGCGTCTTCCGGCACAATGATCTTGCCGACCTCGAAGCCAAGCTGAGAACACTGCCGATCGGCACACCGAAGATCATCGCATTTGAAAGCGTGTATTCGATGGACGGCGATATCGCGCCGATTTCAGCGATCTGCGATCTGGCGGAAAAGTACGGCGCGCTGACCTACATCGACGAAGTGCACGCGGTTGGCATGTATGGCCCGCGCGGCGGCGGCATCGCGGAGCGCGAAGGCGTGATGCACCGTATCGACGTCATCAACGGCACGCTTGCCAAAGGCTTCGGCGTCATGGGCGGATATATCGCCGCCAGCCGCACGCTGTGCGACGCCATTCGGTCGTTTGCGCCGGGCTTCATTTTCTCGACCTCGCTTGCACCGGCCGTCGTGGCTGGCGCACTGGCCAGCATTCGCCACTTGAAATCGAGCTCGATCGAGCGGACCCACCACCAGGAGCGCGCCAACACGCTTAAAGCGCGGCTCGCTGCGATCCGCGTGCCGGTCAAAGAAAACCCCAGTCATATCGTGCCAATCCTCGTTGGCAACCCGGTCCACTGCAAAGCCGTGACCGATCACCTGCTGACCGGCTTTGGGATCTACGTGCAGCCGATCAACTATCCAACGGTCCCCAAGGGCACCGAACGGATGCGGCTGACGCCGTCGCCGCTGCACACGAATGCACACATGGACCAGCTGATCACCGCCTTGAGCAGCCTGTGGGCGGCATGCCCAATGGCCAATGGTCAGTTTGTCAAGCTGGCCGCCGCTTAAGTCTTTTCAAGACGTCAAGCTATCACCGAGCCAG
Organism: Hyphomicrobium sp.; assembly: GCA_031369245.1. Lineage (GTDB taxonomy): Bacteria > Pseudomonadota > Alphaproteobacteria > Rhizobiales > Hyphomicrobiaceae > Hyphomicrobium_B. Next base: position 10,402 of record JANMOL010000631.1, read on the forward strand.
GGCATCGCCGTGCGCAATTTCGGCAGCGTCGACTGGCGCAGAGCGTGACGGCACGCCACCGAGACATCATGCGCTAGCATTCCCAGTTCCTGGCGCCGTGCCACCAGCGTCAGCGTGCGCGCGAAGACGGGCCCCGGCAACGGCGCTGCCGCGACGGCGTGATCGGCTAACGCGGCTTCGGCGAGACACAATGGCGTTGAAATCGCAAAGCCCGCGCCGCACGCCACCATTTCGGTCACGCCAAATGGCGTATCGAACGCCGGTCCGGCCGCGATCGTTAGTCCAAGCCGCCGCAGATGCCGCTCGATTTCAATGCCGGTTTTTGAGCGCGCGCTATAGCGCACCAGCGGCAGCCGTTTGGCCAGCGCCGCGAGGGCCGCTGGCGTTTCCGGAGCAGGCGTGCCCGGCGGCAGCAGCACGATATAGGGTTCGCTGACGAGTTCGAAGCGCTCGAGGCCGGCGATTTCGACCAAATCGTCGACCCCGATAAAGAGATCGAGATTGCGGGTCAGCAGGGCGCCGGCATGGGCCGCAGTCAACCCAGACAAGATCGAGACCTGTTCCGCCCGTGTGCTGAGGTAAGTTGCGATTGGAACGCTGAGCGCGCGCGCCAAACTATCGACCAGTCCGACGCGGACCAGCGCCAAGCGGCCGCGCACCGTCTCGCGCAGCAGGGGCGCGATCTGGCGGGCTTCCGAGAGCAGGGCTGCCGCGCGCTGGCGCATCACCCCGCCCGGTGGCGTCAATGCCAGCGGGCGAACGCTGCGATCGAACAGCGTTGTCTGGGTCCGCAATTCGAGATCGGCAATGGCCTGCGACACGGCCGGCTGTGTCAATGACAAGGCGCGGGCGGCAGCGGCCATGGAGCCCGCCTCGCAGACACTGAGGAAGATTTCGAGAGCACGCAGATCGAACGGCAGGGCATCGGGTTTGGTGGTCATCCCATACTATAACTATTTCTTATACTAAGTGCAATATTGCGCTCATGTATAAGGTAGTGGTTGCGCGTGAGACTTGGCGCTGCGCATGACTCCAAGGATGCCGCTCCCATGGCCTCAGACCGTTACTCGATATTGTCGGTTTTGCGGGAGTCGCTGCGCGGGCATACCGGCTGGGGACCAGCCTGGCGCGACGCCGAACCCAAGCCATCATACGACATCATCATTGTCGGCGGCGGCGGGCACGGTCTGGCAGCCGCCTACTACCTCGCCAAGCGCTACGGCATGAGCAACATCGCGGTTGTCGAAAAGGGCTGGATCGGCTCTGGCAATGTCGGCCGCAACACGACCATCGTGCGCTCCAACTATATGCTGCAGGGGAACATCCCGTTTTACGAGCAGAGCATGAAGTTGTGGGAGGGCCTCGAGCAGGACCTCAACTACAACGCCATGGTTTCGCAGCGCGGCGTGCTCAATCTCTATCACTCCGACGCCCAGCGCGATGCCTATGCGCGGCGAGGCAATGCCATGCGTCTGAACGGCATCGATTCTGAACTGCTCGAGCGCGACGCGGTGCGCTCGATGTATCCCTGGTTCAACTATGACAATGCGCGCTTCCCGATCCAGGGTGGCTTGATCCAGCGGCGCGGCGGCACGGTGCGTCATGACGCAGTGGCGTGGGGTTTTGCGCGCGGCGCCGACCGGCTTGGCGTCGACATCATCCAAAACTGTGAAGTCACCGGGTTCCGCATTGAGAACGGCCGCGTCCTCGGCGTTGAAACCAAGCGCGGGTTCATTGGTGCCACGAAAATCGGTCTCGCCTGCGCCGGCAACTCTTCGCGCGTTGCTGCCATGGCCGGCCTGACGCTGCCGATCGAAAGCCACGCGCTGCAGGCTTTCGTCAGCGAAGGCCTCAAACCGTTCATCGACGGCGTCGTGACCTATGGTGCCGGCCATTTCTACGTCAGCCAGTCGGATAAGGGCGGCTTGGTGTTTGGCGGCGATATC
>JANMOL010000639.1:0-11496 GCA_031369245.1 Hyphomicrobium sp.
GCTCAGAACGAAGGCCGCCTCGGCAAGACGCTGTTTACCGACGGCGAACCTGGAGACAAGGTTGCGGTTGCCAATTTCTGGGATGACGAGGCCGAAGCGCGCTCGATCGGCGATGACATCGAAAACCTGCAGCGCGCCAAGCATAATCTCAACGAGGTTGCGATCCTGGTTCGCGCCTCGTTCCAGATGCGCGTCATAGAAGACCGGTTCATCACGCTCGGCGTGCCCTATCGCGTGATCGGCGGCCCGCGATTTTATGAGCGCCAGGAAATCAAGGACGCGATTGCGTATCTCGAGATCACAGCTAACCCGTCGAACGATTTGAAATTCGAGCGCATCGTCAACGTCCCCAAGCGCGGCCTCGGCGATACCACCGTCAAGCGCATCCATGTGCTAGCGCGGGCACGCGGCATTGCGATGTATCAGGCGGCGCGTGAAATTGTTGAGAGCGATGAGCTGGGCGCTAAGGCGCGCCGTTCGCTGTTCGACCTGATGAACGCCTTTGACCGCTGGCGATCGCAGGTCGGTCAGATGCGTCATACTGAGCTTGCCGAACTCATTCTCGATGAAGCCGGCTACACCGCGATGTGGCAGGCCGACAAGAGCCCGCAAGCCCAAGCGCGGCTCGAAAACTTGAAGGAACTCGTGCGCTTCATGCACGATTTCGATACGCTCGCCGGCTTCCTCGAACACGTCTCGCTGGTGATGGATGTCGATCAGGGCAACGACGGCCCGCGGGTCTCGCTGATGACGCTGCATGCCGCCAAGGGCCTCGAATTTGCGACGGTGTTCCTGCCCGGCTGGGAAGAAGGCCTATTTCCGCATCAGCGCGCGCTCGATGAAAGCGGTAAAGCCGGGCTCGAAGAGGAACGCCGGCTGGCTTACGTCGGCATCACGCGCGCCAAGCGCTTTGCAAAAATCTCGTTCGCGCAGAACCGGCGCAACCGCGGGCTCTATCAGTCGGCCGTGCCGTCGCGTTTCGTCGATGAATTGCCCGAGCGGCACGTCGATGTGATCGAGAACCAGACACCTTACGGCGGGATCACGCAGGGCTATGGCCACGCCAACCCGTATGGCGCCAGCCGCTTTGACCGCACTGCCAATCCACAACCGTTTGCGTCGGGCTACACGACGCCGGGCTGGCAGCGCGCGCAGCAAAACTGGGATGCCGGCGGGGTCCGCAAGCCGCGCGCACCCGTCACACTCGACGGCGAACTCGTCGCTGCGTCATCGGGCAAGGCTGAGAACTTTAAAGCCGGCGTCCGCGTCCGGCACGAAAAATTCGGTGACGGCTGCGTCACGCACGTCGATGGCAACAAGCTGACGATCGCATTTGACGATGGGACATCCAAACGTGTCGTTGCGAGCTTTGTAGATGTCATTTCGCAATAGCTCATGCGATTGAGAATGTGCTCGAGCACAACGTCATTCAGCCGCAATCATTCGCCATTTTTGCAATTGTGGGGGAGCCTGTGGGGGGCGCTTTTTGAGTGAATCAAGGTCCATCGTGTGTTTGGCTACTCAGGATCTTGTGCTCTCGCCCGGCTTATGTGCGCTGTACGGAGTGATGTGAACGAAAGCGGGATTGCGGCGTTTGGGGAGGGGAAACCCAAGGACCTGGAGCTATCCATGAACGATTCAGAGCGTCCCATAAACACTGTGTTTCAAATCAACAGCGCCGTTGCGCAAACGGCAGAGCCATACATTCGCTCGCTTGCCGAAGTGCTGGAGAGTTTGGCTGGCCCGCCAGTGCCGCGAGAGCCGGTCCGCATCACATGGTCCGACGATTTGCAGTTGCCGGTCGCAAATCGATACTCGGCCTGAGGCGCGAACCGAAGGCTCGGTTATCGTTCGCCCGGGCGGCCGGTTTCGATCCAGGAAAACCAAGAGTGGCAGCAGGCCAAGTTGAAGCCTGGCGCGCTCTTGGCCTTCAACGCTTGAATTCTACGGCGCAAGCGCAGCGCCATTGTGGTGGGCCCGCTGGGGCCCACTGATTGAGGGGACCGTATCTTATTCTCAGGCGGCCTCGCGGCGGCCGTTGATCAAATCCCAGGCGATATTGATTTGCTTCATGCGCTCTTCGCGCCGGACCCGGTCTGGCTCATCGCGCGCATGATCGGGATGCCAGCTCATGCGCAGCGCATCGACCAGCTTTTTCGCAACGGCAGGGGCGGCATCCGGATTGACGCCCAGCATTTGGTAGGCTTCACCGATGGAGCGCGGCAGCTCTGGTTCGTCGCGAACATCACGGGCCGGTCCGTAAGCAGCGCTTTGTGCGATACGGCTGATACGATCGAGCTCGCGTAGCATCGCCCGGACAGCCGATGCCGATTTTTGCGGCGATGTCCGCCGAAGTTGTTTTTCGGTTGCGGCCGCACGCTCACGCACGCGATCGATCTCAGACGTCAAAACATCGCGCAGTAACAGGTCGGACGGCAGCGTCGCGACCGCCAATTCCGTTTCGGCCAGGCGGGCGTGCACCATGGCGAGGGCGTTGGCGAGACCCTCATCGGAGGCCGTGTCGCTGGAACGTTGCCAAGTCTGCCAAAGTTCGCCGCCGCGCCTGCGAAGCGCGAGGGCCAAGCCGCGTGACTGCCGGTAGACCTGCGAAGTGAGGGTGCGCGCTGCCCCTGGCAGCTCGACCATGCTGATGGCAGGCACACGCCAGCGGCCTGCTGCGATCATGCTGGCCGCCAGCAAGACCATCAGTATGGACAGCACGGCGGCGGATACTCTGGCAACGCCGGTGTTGCCATCGGCACGCATATCCGCATTGACGACCGTCACCCATCCGGGCGCAGCACTTTCGTCGCGCTCGTCGGCTTCATCGGTGACACTGTTGGGCGACAAGTCCTGCATCGAGACTTTCATCGTCGCCGAAGCCGACGGCGCGAGGGCTGGCAGCAAGAGGCGGCCAGCCAGTGAACTGACGGGAGCAAAACCCGCTGGCAGGCCTGACGGCATATCGACGCCCAGAGATCGGGCGGCCTGTGCGACACGCCACCAGGCTGTTTTTTCACCGTCGCAGTCGATCACGAAGCGATGCACCATCATCGTCGTGCATCCGCTGCTGTTGCTGCGGCACATGACGAAAGCCTGCTCGTCCCGGCGCCCAAGAATGCGGTAACTCGTCTCATTCGAGGCCGCCAGCCGGACATCGCCGCGGTCAGCATGGCACGCGAACGGCATGACCAGCTCTTCGCTGCGGGCCGGAAGGCCACAGACGAGCAACACCAATGCCACTATGGTAAATCTTTGCACAACCCCGTACACGACCCGCCCCCAAAACAACGCCCTGCTAGCCATACGAGCACAACCCGAGGCCGAACAAGAGTGCGACTGTGGCTGGCAGCGAAGTTATGAACCGCTTTGGTGTGTGCGCCGCCGTTGTGCTCGCCACGGTCGCAACCCACGCACAATTGGCAAGCATCTTCAGCGCTTAGAGTGCGCGTGGCGCGCTGGAATACATCGACCGCTTCACAAACGGATGGCCGATTAAGGGGTTAGGCTCGACATTAGCAAGTGGCGGACGGTAAAACATCATTGGTTCAAGGAGAGATCGCGTCCAGCGCGGTCACCATCCGTACGGGAGCACAAACGATGTCTTCGGTAAGCGCCTCTCCTTCAGGCAGCGATAGAGCGGCCCGCGTTTATGATCGCATCAAATATTTGGCGCTCGGCGAAGATACGGCCAGTGAGGTCGCCAATGGGAACGCCAGCGATACGGGCGGCCCTGGTGACGTCCTCAAGCCCGACGGCGTGCGCAAGCGCGAACGCTTCATTCCTGTGACCCGCTATGCGCTGATGGATCGTTTGACCGCGGCTGCGACTTGGAAACCTGGGCAGGCTGCTGAGGCCCGCCGGTTCTTCCGCTTCTTAGACTATTGGCGTCAGCAGCAATACAACGCACAGGTTTTCGATCTCGAACAGACCTACGAGCCGTTCTCGCCGGATACCGACCTGCTGATGACCCGGCAATTTACCGACGCCGAACGGGTGACATTAAAGGGCCGCGTTGTCGCCGGCGTTGAAAGCCTTTTGAAGCAGGCCAACTATGAGCGGATCGATCCGTCGGATGTGGCCCTCATCCTGACCAGTGAGAGCCACTACGGCCTCGACTTATCGGTCGACATGAAGGCCTTCGAGGAGATTCTGATCTATTTTAGGGGCGCTTCAAACCGCAAGCACGAGCGCCGCCGCCTGCAGAAGTTCATGCGCAAAGAGCAGTTCGATGTACCGGTCTTTCAGCGGCTTTTCATACTTTTTAAGTTGAAGCCGCTTGAAGCACGCATCGAAGAAGTGCTGCAGGACGCGAAAATCACCCGTCAAGAGGCTGAAAAGCGCGTCAAAAAAATGCGCGCTAATCTGCCGAGCAGCATCAACGAGAGGAACATTTACCTCAAGCTGTTCAAGAATATTCCGCGCACCGATCTCGAAATGGTATTCCCCAATACGCAGGTTAAATTCCGGCTTTGGGACAAGCTCCGGCTTGGGGCATCAGCCGGCGGCGGGCTCGGCATGGGCGCGGTAGGCGCGGCTGGCAAGATCGCGCTCATCACGACCAATCCGATTGCTGCAGCCGGTGCCGTGGCGGGCCTCGGCTCGGTGGCCTTTCGGCATGCGATGGGCTTCATGAATCAGAAGCAGCGCTACATGGTCGTCATGGCGCAAAACTTGTACTTCCACACGATGGGCGACAACCGCGGGGTTATTCTCAAGATCGCTGCACGCGCGGCCGAAGAAGACATCAAGGAAGAAATGCTGCTCTACAGCGTGCTCGCCAAGGAGCCGGCGACGCGCGCCGACTTGCCAGCCATCGACCGTGCCATCGAACAGTATCTGGTGCGGACCTTCGGCGTGAATGTTGATTTTGACCTCGACGACGCGCTCGACCGGCTGATGCGTGACGGCATCGTCAAGGAAATGCCCGACGGATCGTTCAAAACGCTGCCGCCGCTCGAAGCCTCACGGCACATCGATGCCCAATGGGATGTGTTCCTCGACAATCTGCCGGACTCAGCGAACGTCGCGGGCCTTGAAATCGACAGCCAGAACAACGGTTCGCGGGCTGGTAAAGGCACCTAACAGGCAATGATGCTTCAAAAATTGACCGCCGATTTCGGCGACCGCGGGCTTGCGCATGCCACTGCCCATACTCTGCAAGATCTGATCGAGCCCGCGGCCGACGCGCTGACCGTGTTTGAGACAAGCCCGGGCAACTGGCGGCTTGAAGCGTATTTCAACGACGGGCTGGACGGGCGCGATATCGGCGCCGAGCTGGCGCCGCTCATCAACGAGCCGCTGCCGCCGTTTTTTTTAGAGCCAGTGCCGGATCTCAATTGGGTAGCGATCTCTCAAGCGGCCCTGCCGCCGGTTGAGGCCGGCCGTTTCGTCGTGCACGGCAGCCACGATCGCGGCCGCGTGCCGCGCGGTCCGAACGCCATCCTGATCGACGCCGGGGAAGCCTTCGGTACCGCGCACCACGCCACCACTCTTGGCTGTTTGCTGGCGATCGACCGTCTGACGCGGTCGGAAACCTTCGACACCGTGCTCGATCTCGGATGCGGATCGGGCGTGCTGGCCATCGCGGTTGCCAAGGCCTTACCGGCCGCCCGCATCATCGCCACAGATCTCGATGCGCAATCCGTCAGCGTTGCTGCTGAAAACATGCGCCTCAACGGCGTTGCGAGCCGCATCGCCACGACCTGCGCATCAGGGCTCAATCATACCTGGCTGCGGCAATCGCCGCCCTTTGATCTCCTCATCGCCAACATTCTTGCCGGCCCGCTGATCGGGCTCGCACCTGAGATCGCACGCAAGGTCAGGCGCGGGGGCACCCTGCTGCTATCCGGAATTTTGATCCCGCAGGCCGCCCAGGTTCTTGCCGCCTATCGCACGAGCGGCTTTGATCTCGTTCGCCATGACCGCATTGTTGGCTGGTCGACGCTGACGCTACGGCGGCGCTAAATCGTTGCCGAGCGGCGGCCAGCACTTTAGACTTTGACGATGTTCCAAAGCTTCGAATCGCCGCCTGGACCCGGGCCCGTTGCCGAACGCATCAAAGCGTTGCGCACCCTCATAGCAAAACTCGATGTCGATGCGGTTCTCGTACCGCGCGCCGATGAGCACCAAGGCGAATATGTGCCCGCCTGTGCCGAGCGCCTTTCCTGGCTAACAGGATTTTCGGGCTCAGCGGGTCTCGCGGCCGTCACCAAGAAAACGGCGGTCTTGTTCACCGACGGGCGCTATGCGGTGCAAGCCAAGTCCGAAATCGATACGGCGCTGTTCGAGATTTCGATGCTGCCGCGGCCGCGCATCGTCGAGTGGCTTTCAGCTGCACTGGCAAGAGGGCAGACGATCGGCTTTGATCCTTGGCTGCATACCGCTGCCGAGATTGCGCGCCTCACGGCAGCCTTGAAGCCCAAAGGCATCGCACTGAAGCCGCTCAGCAAGAACCCGGTCGATACGCTGTGGGGCGCCGCGCGGCCGCCACGTCCAGCGGCACCTGTCGTTGCCCATCCCCTCGCGCTTGCTGGCAAGAGCGCGGCTGAGAAAGTCGCGGACCTGCAAAAGCGCTTGAAGGACGACGGGCAGAACGCGGTGATCCTGACGCTGCCGGATTCTATATGCTGGCTGCTCAACATTCGGGGCGGCGACGTTTCGCACAATCCGGTCGCGCTGGCGTTCGCCATCGTACCGGCGACGGGCAAAGCGGAGCTCTTTATCGCGCCTGAAAAACTAGACCGCGAGACCCGCGCTCACCTTGCCGCCGTTGCCAAAGTCGCGCCGCGAAAGGACTTGCCGGCGAGATTAAAGGCTTTGAGATTGGCTGGAAAGCGCGTGCGGCTCGATCCTGATACGGCAGCCTTCTGGTTCGAACGGGCGCTCGGGCCAAAGTCGGCGGTGCGCGGACAAGACCCTTGCATTCAGCCGAAATCCATCAAAACCAAAGCAGAAATCGACGGCGCGCGGGCAGCCCACACGCGCGACGGCGTGGCCGTGGTTCGTTTCCTGGCGTGGCTTGATCAAGCTGGAAGCGGCGGCCGGCTCGACGAAATCACTGCTGTCAAAACGCTTGAAGACTTCCGGCGCGAAACCAACGTGCTGCGTGAAATCAGTTTTGCAACGATTTCCGGGTCAGGCCCCAATGGCGCGATTGTGCACTATCGCGTGACGGAGGCCACAAATCGCACGGTCAAGCCCGGGGAACTGTTCCTGATCGATAGCGGGGCACAATATCAGGACGGTACGACCGACATCACCCGGACCGTTGCTGTGGGTAAGCCAAGCGCCGAAATGCGCCAGCGCTTCACAGCCGTGTTGCGCGGGCACATCGCCATCGCGACGGCGCGGTTTCCAAAGGGCACAAGAGGGCTTGATCTCGATCCTTTCGCGCGCCGTGCGCTGTGGGATGCCGGTCTCGATTTCGATCATGGCACGGGCCATGGCCTTGGCAGCTATCTCTCGGTGCATGAGGGACCGCAGTCGATCTCGCGCGCAGGAAGCGCGATTTTGCAGCCCGGCATGCTGATCTCGAACGAGCCCGGCTACTACAAGGAAGGCGCCTATGGCATTCGCATTGAAAATGTCGTGCTCGTCTCGGATTTGTCGAACGTCGCGGACGGCGAACGCCAGATGATGCGCTTTGAAACACTGACCCTCGCGCCGATCGACCGGCGATTGATCGATGCCGATGTCATGACGACCACTGAGCTCGATTGGATCAACGCATATCATGCGCGGGTCTATGATATCTTGGCGCCATCGCTCGATGCTGCGACGGCCAAGTGGCTGCGGCATGCGACAGAGACAATCGTCTAAGTTCCGCCGATCATTGCGAGCCAGTCGTCTTCCGACAGCACCGTCACGCCGAGCGCCTGCGCTGACGTCAGCTTGGATCCAGCATCAGCACCGGCGACAACGTAGTCGGTCTTTTTGGACACCGAGCCTGCGACTTTTGCGCCAAGACGTTCGGCCTGCACCTTGGCCTCATTGCGCGTGATGCGGGAGAGTGTGCCGGTGAAAACCACCGTTTTGCCGGTGATTGGCGAGGTGGCGGCGGCTACGCGTTCGAAATCCTGAACCGTGATTTCAGCGAGCAGCGCGTCGAGCACGGCCACGTTGTGCTGCTCGCCAAAGAACCCGACGAGTGCATCGACGACCGTTTTGCCGATGCCTTCGATGTTGTCGATATCCTGATAGGCGGCACTATCCCCGCCGTCTCGAACGGCAGCCGCGACGGCCGACTGCAGCGCCGCGAGCGAGCCATAGGCCTTGGCGAGATCCCTGGCCGTCGTCTCGCCGATGTGGCGGATCCCCAGCCCAAACAATAGCCGGTCAAGGGGCACAGTACGGCGCGCGTCAATCGACGCAAACAGTTTCTCGATCGATTTTTTGCCAAATCCCTTGAGCTGTTCGAGCGGCTCGTGACTTTGGGCATTGCGCTTTTGCAGCGTGAAAATATCAGCCGGACTCTTGATCCGGCCGGTATCGAAAAAGAACTCGATTTTCTCCGAGCCAAGCCCTTCGATGTCGAGCGCGTTGCGCGAGACGAAGTGCTTCAAGCGTTCCTTCGCCTGAGCGGGGCAGATGAGGCCGCCGGTGCAGCGCTTGACGACATCGGCCAAGCCCTTTTCGTCCTCGTCGCGCACCGCGTGACTGCCGCAGGCTGGGCAAATCGCCGGGAATTGATAGGGCACGGACGACTTCGGGCGTCTTTCCAGAACGACGCTGACGAGCTGCGGAATGACATCGCCTGCACGCTGAACAAGCACGGTGTCACCAACGCGGATATCTTTGCGGGCGATCTCGTCCTCATTATGCAGCGTTGCGTTTGAGACGACGACACCGCCAACGGTGACGGGCTCAAGCTTGGCAACTGGCGTCAATGCGCCCGTGCGGCCAACCTGAATTTCGATGTCCCGAAGAATTGTTGTCGCCTGCTCGGCGGCGAATTTGTGGGCGATGGCCCAGCGCGGCGCGCGCGAGACAAAGCCGAGCCGCTCTTGATAGTCGAGCCGGTTGACCTTGTAGACCACACCGTCGATATCGTAGCCCAGACTGGCGCGCTGCTGCTCGACCTGGCGATAGAATGCGAGCAATTCGTCTGCGCTGTTTGCAACCTTCAGCAATGGATTGACGGGTAAGCCCCAGCGCTTGAAGGCGGCTATCACGCCAGCCTGTGTTTTGTCAGGCAGCGCCGTTGCGGCGCCCCAGGTGTAGGCAAAAAACTTGAGCGGCCGCTTGGCGGTGACCGCGACATCGAGCTGGCGCAAGGAGCCCGCCGCCGCGTTGCGCGGGTTGGCGAAGATCTTGCCGCCGCTCGCTGTCTGCGCAGCGTTAAGCTTGGCGAAGTCAGCGTGGCTCAAATAGATTTCGCCGCGAACGTCGATCACATCTGGAACATTTTTGCCAGTCAGCGCGTGCGGGATTTCCTTGATTGTCCTGACGTTGGCGGTGACGTTTTCGCCCTCCGCGCCATCGCCGCGCGTCGCGGCATGACTGAGCTGCCCATGCTCGTAGCGAATTGAAATCGACAGTCCGTCGATTTTCGGTTCGGCGGTAACGGCGAGCGTTTCGCCATCTTCAATCTTGAGAAAGCGCCGGACGCGCGTCACAAATTCCTGGACGTCTTCATCGGCAAAGGCATTGCCAAGTGAGAGCATCGGTACATCGTGGCGGATCTTTCCGAACGCTGCGGCGGGTGCCGCGCCGACCGTGTGCGACGGACTATCGGCTCGTGCGAGTTCTGGATTGTTTACTTCAAGTTGTGCAAGCCGGATGCGCAGCGCGTCATAGGCAGCGTCTGAAATCTGCGGCGCATCCTGCTGAAAGTAGAGCGCGTCATGGCGTGCAATTTCTGACGTCAGATCCGCGATCTCGGCGCTTGCGTCCGGACCAGGTGCGGAGCCCTTAACAGGCGTAGGTTTTTTCTTCACAGTCTTCGGCATCGGGACAGTCTGGCAGGGGTTATGCCCAAAATCAAAAGAGCGCGGCCGGTGGTCCCGTTCGCGCCCCACATTCAAGCTTTTTCAGATTTTCAGGCCTCAGCCCGCACTGCCAAGCCCGAACTTTGGCACGGACTTCCAGGCCTTCGCAATCCAGCCCTCGCCGTCGTCACGCGGCGCGAGCCCGCCCGACTGCAACAGCACATAGGAATCCTTGTACCATTTGCTATCTGGAAAATTGTGCCCGAGCACAGCGGCGGCGCTTTGCGCTTCCTTGGTGTTGCCAAGCGACATGTAGCACTCGGTTAGGCGGGCTAAGGCCTCTTCGACGTGGGCCGTGGTCTGGTAGTCGCTGACGACCGCCTTGAAGCGATTGATCGCTGCGACGTAATTCTTGCGCTTCAAATAGTACCGTCCGACCTCCATTTCGGAGGCCGCGAGATTGTCTTCAGCAACACGAATCCGGTTGTCGGCGTTGACCGCATATTCGCTATCCGGATAGCGGGTTTTCAACGTCTTCAGCTGTTCCAGAGCTTTGCGCGTCGCGGACTGATCGCGGTTTGGCCCCCTGATGTCGTCGAAATAGGCGGACGCAATGATGTGATGGGCCAGCGGCGCTTCCTTGGTGCCCGGATGAAGCGCGACGTAGCGCTCGGCCGAGGCAATCGCTTCCGGCGTTTTGCCGGCGCGATAATAGGCATAGGCCGACATGACGATGGCCCGGCGCGCCTCGGGTGAATAGGGATGCTCGCGATCCAGCGATTCAAACTTAGTGGCGGCATCATCGTACTTGCCGCGCGACATCAGCGCGTCGCCATCGGCAAACATCTTCGACGGCGGATCAGGATTGAGTGCGGCTGTGATATCGCCAGACGACGAGGAACAGCCCGCGACTGCGATAAACGCCAGCACCGAGCTGACCCGGACCAGCCGGGAGAGGCTCAAAGTCTGCGCTATCGTCGGACGAGCCATTGTTTGAGCCTTCACATCGCGCTTGCCGTTAGAGCTGCAACCGTCGTCGAGATCTAACATTTCCAAGCGCCCAACGGAAGCCGTGCGAAGCAGCATCCTTAGTTGAAAAAACCGTTTGCAGCCAGAATCATAGTCGCAAAAGACTAGAAGCGAATTGTGGTTCGACGCGGGCGCACATAGACTGCCGCGAACGTCGCAAACCCGCTGACGAGACTACTCCGCTGCGGCGGAAACGGCACCGGTGTTCATCTGAACCGCGGCGCGTGCCGGACGTGTCCGAGGAGCCTGTACCAGCGACCAGTTGGCGGTATCGGCGAACAAGGCCTGGAGCACCATCGAATTCAAGCGATGCCCGCCCTTGTAGGACCTGAAAGCGCCGAGCAGAGGCGCGCCCGCGAGCGACAGATCGCCGACCGCGTCGAGCATTTTGTGGCGCACGAACTCCTGAGGGAACCGCAGCCCCTCGCGGTTCATCACCTTGCCGTCGCCGATCGCGACCGTGTTAGTCAAATCAGCACCGAGTGCCAGACCGGCCTTCCACAGTTTTTCGACATCCGACATGAAGCCAAAGGTCCGT
>JANMOL010000008.1:0-2072 GCA_031369245.1 Hyphomicrobium sp.
GGGCGCAGCCGATCCAAAACGAGGGAAACGTCATGAGCCGCACGCCCCCCAACATGGCCAAGACCAAGCTGGCCATTATGGCGGCCGACGTCGACCACGCGGCGGCCGTCGTTGCCGGCCACATCGTCGAAACCGCATGCGAAATGAGCCGCACGCTGACGGCGATGTTCGGGTCAGAGATCTGGCTGAAATTTGAGAACCTGCAATTTACCGCGTCCTACAAGGAACGTGGCGCGCTCAACAAACTGTCGTCGCTGACCGGTGCTGAACGCACAGTCGGCGTTATCGCCATGTCGGCTGGAAATCATGCGCAAGGCGTGGCCTATCACGCGCGCCGGCTCAGCATTCCCGCAACAATCGTGATGCCGCTTGGCACCCCGACCGTGAAAGTTGAAAATACCCGCAGTCATGGTGCAACGGTCATTCTTGAAGGCGCATCGCTCGAGGACGCTTCTCAGTTCGCCCGGCAGTACGGCGCGCAACACAGACTGACGTTCGTCCATCCCTATGATGATCCAGCCGTGATCGCAGGCCAAGGCACGATCGCCCTTGAAATGCTGGCCGCTGCCCCGCACCTCGATACGCTGCTCGTGCCGGTTGGCGGCGGCGGATTGATTTCGGGCGTTGCCATTGCCGCCAAAGCAATCAACCCGAACATCGAGATCATCGGGGTTGAAGCGCAGCTTTATCCGTCGATGTTCAATCTCATCAAAGGCACGAGCTTTCCGATTGGTGGCGACACCCTGGCGGAAGGCATAGCGGTTACGACGCCGGGCCAGTTAACGAGGTCCATAATCGCCGACCTCGCCGACGACATCGTCCTGGTGTCGGAGGCTGATCTCGAGCGGGCGGTGACGTTGCTGATTACAATCGAAAAAACGGTTGTTGAAGGCGCCGGAGCTGCGGGCCTAGCGGCGCTGATTGCTGATCCGGAGCGTTTCAGGGGCCGCAACGTCGGCCTTATCCTGTGCGGCGGCAACATTGATACGCGTCTGCTCGCCAGCGTTCTGATCCGCGAGTTGGCGCGCGATGGCCGGTTGTCCCGTATGGCGATTGATATTCCCGATCGTCCTGGGCAGCTCGCACTCGTCTCGGGTGTCATTGGCAATGCGGGAGCCAATGTCGTCGAAGTCTATCATCAGCGTGTTTTTACAGACGTGCCAGCCAAGGGCACGGAACTGCATCTCGTCATCGAAACGCGCGATCGCGATCACCTCGAAAGTGTGGTCGGCTCGCTGCGGGGAGCTGGCTACACGGTGATCTTAAAGGGCTCGGGTGGCGGTCCGCGATAACTCAGCAGTCTCAAGAGTTAGCGGCAACGGAGAAGGGCTCCAAACCGGTTTGGTTTGAAGCCCTTGAGAAGGATCAGGAAGTGTCTTGGGATCGTGCGGCTTGGATCAGGTCGTCGGGATCAGGGTGTTTTGCAGCAGGCAGAGGCGATCAGCAGTTTATCGGTCACGAAAGGGATCAGGGCGTCAGAGTGTGAGGTGTCGCGTTCGAACCGCGTGCCGGGGACGGGCTATGTGCCGCCGCCAGCGACGCAATCAACATCAGCGCGGCGATGACGAAGCAGGCCAACATACTCACCCGGGCTAGCCGCCAGGCTTGTGCGTCGGCGATGTTTGCGGCTTGAAGGTCCATTTGCGGCACCCGGTTTTCGATCATTGCAGTAACGACTTTGTAACCTGTAAGATCTCGTTAGTCTAATTTAACATCCGGCTATGGATAACGCCGGAAGTCTTAAATTAAAGAAGTATTCATAGGTGTTAAGCGCCGTTTGTTATGGGCGCGGCGCGGCCCTGCCGGCTCTCAATCCGGTGATCGTTTCAGCCGGCGAGATCGCATCAATATCGATCGCGAGTTCAATCACCGCTGTTCGTCCGCACGCCAGTGCGCGATCGAGCGCTTGCGGAAAAACCGATGTAGCCGTCACGCGCTCTGCATGGGCGCCACAGCTGAGCGCCAGCGCGACGAAGTCGGGGTTCATGAGACTGGTTGCCACAACGCGACCGGGATAGCGCCGTTCCTGATGCATGCGGATGGTGCCAAGCGCTGCATTGTTGGCAATGATG
>JANMOL010000059.1:0-3979 GCA_031369245.1 Hyphomicrobium sp.
CGGAAGCCCTGCAAAAGGGCGCAGACGATGAAGAAATTCAAAAGCTCATCGCTGAGATGAAGCAGAAGTTGAACGACTACCTCAACGAAATGCAGAAGAACGCTGAAAAGGATCAGCCGCAGGACGGCGAGCAGCCGGGCGAAGATCAGTCGCAGCAGCAGGAACTCGGTCAAAAAGATCTTGACCAGATGATGGAA
Source organism: Hyphomicrobium sp. (assembly GCA_031369245.1). Lineage (GTDB taxonomy): Bacteria > Pseudomonadota > Alphaproteobacteria > Rhizobiales > Hyphomicrobiaceae > Hyphomicrobium_B. The sequence continues at coordinate 198 of JANMOL010000059.1, forward strand.
GACCTCGAGCGCAATGCCCGCGACGGCTCGCGCGAGGAGGCTGAAAAATTGCTGTCGGAGCTGCGCGAGCTGATGGACCGGCTGCAGGCCAACAAGAACCCCGAAAGCCGCGCTGAACAAAAGCGCGCCGAGCAGATGATGAAAAAGCTTAACGAACTTGACGGCATCGCCGACAAGCAACGTAAGCTCATGGACGAGACCTTTGGCGAGCAGCGCCGGCAGCAGCAGGGTGAAATGGAAGGCGGCGATCAAGACGATCCGTCGGGCCAGCCGTCGCCCAACAGTAAAAATGGCAAGCAAGGTAAGGGACAAAAAAGCGGCCAGAAGGGTGGCAAGCCCGATCAGCAGGGCGGCGCGCAACAAGGCGAAGGTGAGCAGGGCAAGGATGGCGAGGGCGCCGGTGAACGCAAGAAGGGCGAGGGCCTCGGCCAGCGTCAGGCGGATCTGCGTAAGGAGCTCGATCGTCTGCAAAAGGAACTCGACGAGCTGGGTGCTGGCGATCCCGAGAAGCTCGGCAAAGCCGAGGACGCCATGGGCAAGGCTGAAGAGGGCCTCGAAAAGGGCGACATGGAAGAGGCCGGCGAGCAGCAGGGTGAAGCTTTAGAACAGATGCGCCAGAGTGCTCAGCAGATGGCCGAGCAGATGCAGAAAAACGCCCAGCAGAAGATGGGCCGTGGCGGGGATACGCCACGCGATCCGCTCGGCCGGCCGCAGCGTGCCCAAGGGCCGGACCTTGGCACCTCGGTCAAGGTGCCGGATGCCATTGACGCGCAGCGCGCGCGCGAAATTCTCGATGAACTGCGCAAACGTTCAAGCGAAAGCCTGCGGCCGCCGACCGAACTCGATTACATCGACCGCTTGCTCAAGAGATTCTAGCCTGGCGGCTCTGGCCGGTCTGTTGCGATCGCCGAGTTGCCGCTTGGCCAGCGCTGGGGCAGTCAGGCGTTATGCAGCCGCGCGCGCGGCCCGGGATTTCATGAACGCAGGACGCGCGCGCACGCGGCTGATGTACGCGCTGACATTGCCCTCGGGAATTTCAAAGCCGATGCTTTGGGCCCACCCGCCGCAGTGCCCAATGATGAGATCTGGCACTGTAAAGGCGTCACCCATCACATAGGTCTTGTCGCCGAGGCGCTGCGATAGGCATGTCATTGCACGCCCGAAATCGTAGCTGCAGGCTTTCTTGACCTCGGCGATGCGCAGTTCGGCCGGCAATACGAAAGTGTGTTTGGCGGCGGTCCACAGCGGCGATTCCACGTCATCGACGGCGAACTGCGTAAAGCTGTCCTGGTGCGCGCGCGCAATTGTGCCGGCACGGTTCGTCAGCTGGCCGTGTTTGTCGGCTAGGTATTGGCAGATCGCGACGGAATCGATGATGTAATCACTTCCGTCCTGGAGCACGGGTATCTTGCCCGACGGATTGATTGCGGCAAGGGACGCATCACGCGGCGGCACGGGATTGAGCTCGAACGGCTGACCGAGTTCATTTAACATCCAGATGACGCGGAATGCGCGCGTTTTCGGCGTGCCGATCACTGTGTACATTCTCAATCCCTGGGTTGTGGGGGCGCGATTTCTACTCCGCCTTTGCGCTGAGCGTGAACTGGGCGTTCGACTGTTCTTTGGCTATCAGCTCGCGCTGCTGATCGATAATGTAGTCACGCACGATCGGGGCCGCATCACGCTTTTTGGCAAGCTGCATGTGAAAGACTTCTTGCGCACCGGTGCGGAACATCATCTCGGCGCTGATCAGATAGAATTCCCACATCCGGCAGAATCGCTCATCATACATGGCCGCAACCTTGGCGCGGTTGGCGTCAAAACGCTGGTGCCAATGACGCAGGGTCGTGGCGTAGTGCAGGCGCAGAAATTCGACATCGGTGACCCACAGCTGATGGCTTTCGACAGCTGGAAAAACTTCCGACAGTGCGGGCGAGTAAGCGCCTGGGAAAATGTATTTCCGTAGCCACGGACTGGCGGTTCCCGGCGGGCTCATTTTACCGATCGAGTGCAGCAGCATCAAACCGTCATCGGTCATGAGCTCATTGATCTTGGTGAAAAACTCGCCGTAGTGTGCGACCCCGACGTGCTCAAACATGCCGACCGAGACGATGCGGTCGAATGTCTGCGTCAGTTTGCGGTAGTCCTTCAATTCAAACCGGACACGGGCACTCAGGCCCGCTTCAGCGGCGCGCTTTTCAGCCAGCGCATGCTGCTCGACCGACAGCGTTACGCCGAGCACATCGACATCGGCTACGCGCGCCAAGTACATCGCCAAGCCGCCCCAGCCTGAGCCGATGTCGAGCACCTTCATGCCGGGCTTTAATTGCAGCTTGGCCGCGATCAGGCGGCATTTGTTGATTTGCGCCGCTTCAAGCGTGTCGGCCTCGTCGCGAAAGTAGGCGCACGAATAAAACAACCCGCTATCGAGGAACAATTCATAGAACGCGTTGCCGATGTCGTAGTGGTGCGCGACGTTGGCTTGCGCCTTGCCGACGGGATTGGCCTGCTGGAATTTCTTGAGCGCCTTCGAGGTTTGCTGAAAGGCCTTTTGCATCGGAAACGCCGCCAGCGCTCGGCGATTGACTGAGAACAAGGTGAGGAAATCGCGCAGGTTCGAGCCCGGAAAACTCATCCGGCCGTCCATATATGCTTCGCCGGCATGCAGCTCGGGATTGAAGAACAGCTTGCGATAGAGTGTTGGGTCGGTCAGCTGCATTGTCACGTTGGGTGCCGTCTGCCCGGGTGCTGCTGCCTGATTGCCCGCGAAGACATGCGTTTTTCCCTCGGCATCGATGACCGTCAGGCTGCCGATCCGGACGAACGACTTCAGCATGTTGGACAATGGAAACATCAGCAGACCTTCGATTTTTTTCAGGCGGCGAGGATTGCGTGCGGAGCCGCCGGCCGCAAGCTATAGCATGCGCAGTTTGCAGTGCCAGCGGGCCGCCGCCGGGCAAAATCGCAGCAGCGCCTCAACGCAGTCAGCTCGCATTCAGGCCGCCTACAATCCGCATAAAGCTCGCATTCAGGCCCTGCTCAACGGGATGGCGGTTATTTTTCGGCCTTCGCTAGCCAGTCTTCAGCTTCCTGAAGTGAAAACGAAAACTCGGCGCCGGGCACGCCCGAGTTCATGCGCGCGCCCTCGGCTTTATTGAGCAGCGAAAACCGGCCGTGATGCGGCCCCTTGCCGACTTTCTCGAGCGTGTAGCCCTTGCTCAGAGCCGCGCGGGTGACATGCTTTTCCTGTGTATTGGTCATGTGCTCGCTCCCGATGAACAGGTGCGATCCTACACGAGAGCGGATCGGGCGGATACTAGGCAGCCCGAAAGACCGGCGTTGAGCCTGATCGAAAGAGCGAAAGCCGCACGCCGTCCGTGTAGCTGTCAGCTATCTGGCTGTAGCCGCGGGCACGAAGCGCACGAGGAACCCGCCGATCACCTGATGGCTTGTCAGCCGGGTCGAGGCCCAGCCGCCGGGCGGTTCTTGCCCCGACCACCAGCGCGAGAATTGCCGCCACATATCGACCGGCAGCCAGGTGCCGTCGCGATGCGTGACCGGCGCGCGATAGTCGGCAATCGTGAATTTGTATTCGATGAACACCGACCCGGTTCGCAAGCGCAGCTCGAGGCCGAACAGGGCCTGCGCAATCGGGCCTGTGTACTGATACTCGTAGGTCCGCGCCGGATCCGTCAGCAGATGCAGCTCGGAGTGCGGCAGCGAGATGCCGGCGCCGATCCCGGCATAGGGTGCGAACCGCCCGAAGGTTGCAAATCGTAACA
>JANMOL010000069.1:0-6505 GCA_031369245.1 Hyphomicrobium sp.
TAACGCCGGCCTTCGTAAAGCCGTGGGTCATCAGGGCTCGGGCGGCCTCGGTGGCATACCCGTGGCCCCAATAGGACCGGCCGATCCAATAGCCCATGTCGGCCGTGCCATCGGGCTCGCGCGTGAAGCCACATAGCCCGATCAGGTCGCCACCGTGTTCGATGCCGTAAACAACTTCGCCATTGGCTAGGCCGGTCAGCCAATGGCTGGCCGCATCCTCGGAGTACGGAAACGGGATTCGCCCGGTCATGTGGGCCACGTCCCAATCACCGCCGAGCGCCGCGATCCGCGCGGCGTCACGTGCATCGAGCGAGCGCAGGGTGAGACGCTGGGTTTTCATGCGGCACCAAACAGTCACGCTATCGTATTGGCCATCGTGGCGGCAAAATGAAAAAGGGAATGGCCCGGCCATCCCCTTTGTGAATTCATCTCAGGCGGCTGTCGAACCTTACTCGGCTGCTATGAGTTTTTCTGGGCGCACGGAGATGTAAATTCGGCCGTTGCGCTTGGCGTTGAATTCAACCTTGCCTTCTTCGATCGCGAAGATGGTGTGGTCGGTGCCCATGCCGACGCCGGCGCCTGGATGCCATTGCGTGCCGCGCTGGCGGCACAAAATGTTGCCGGGAATGACGTGTTCGCCGCCGTAGCGCTTGATGCCGAGGCGTTTCGATTCTGAATCGCGGCCGTTCCGTGTCGAACCGCCAGCTTTCTTCTGTGCCATCGCTCGTCGTCCTTCTTGCGTGCCGGTTGCGGGCTATTTTTCAGCGGCCGTGCCGCAGCCCCTATCCATTCAGTGCGGTTTAGCTGCCTGCGCGATCACGATCGGTTTTGGCCCGTGGCGGTTTGCCAGCCAGTAATTCTTGTGCCTGGGCAACCCACTCTTCGCGCGCAACGCGCGGTCCGATTTCGCCGGTTGCTTCGAGCTTGGCAACATCGCCCGCGGTCATGCCTGCGAGCTGCCAGAAGTGGAAGATGCCGGCCTTGTGCAGCTCGGTTTCCATCTTGGGGCCAACGCCGCCGATCAGCGACAGATCATCAGCCTTGCCGCCTTCGGCCGCCTTCAGCGTGGCGAACGCCCGTCCGGCCGTTGATTTAGCTCCAGCGCTCGCGGGCTTGGTGACCGCTGCTGGGGCTGGCGTTTTGCCAGCCGGCGCAGTTTTTGCGACCGAGCCGGCTGTAGCGTGGTGACCTTCGGCGACGATGCCGGTGATGCGGACGGTCGAGAGGTCCTGTCTGTGACCCTTCTTGCGGCGGGAATTTTTGCGGCGGCGCTTTTTAAAGGCGATCAGCTTGGGGCCGCGCGATTGCTCGACCAATTCGGCGCTGACCATGGCGCCCGAGACGACCGGTGTCCCGACCTTCACGCTGGCGCCCGAGCCGACCATCAAAACTTCGATGAATTCGATTGTGCTTCCGGCCGTGCCTGGCAACCGCTCGATTTCGAGGACATCGTCCTTGGCGACGCGGTATTGCTTGCCGCCTGTCTTGATGACAGCGTACATCGATGTATTCCTTCCGGCCATTTTGGCCTGTTGCCGCGCCCTGTGGCGCCGCTCAAAAAGAGCGGACTTTCAAGGGGTTACACAATTTTGTAACCGGAGCCTCGGGCAGCGCGTTGTGCGACCGGTTTTTGCAAGCCCAGCCACGCCGGGCTGATATGATCGAAAAGTCCAGCGCTGTCAAAGCAAAATCGGCCCGACACGGCCGCCCGCCACCGCGTCAGAATTGCCGCGCCCGATGCTCCGCATCCGCCTTTGTTTTGGCTGAGTGAACCGCCATATGCCTGCCAGACAGAGTGTGGGATCCCGATGTCCGAAAGTTTTCATTTTACCGGCTCGGCGGCGCTCGGCAGCGCCGCGCAAGCGCGCTCAATTTTACCGGATATTTTGCCGGCCATTCCGGTCATCGAGACCGGCCGGGATTTTCCGATTGCCACGCTCATGCATCACAAAGCGCGCGCGCATGCCCTGCTCGATGTCGCCTCAGGCCGCTATCCGCTGAAAGCGCTGCGGGCACTCGACAAGGTTTCGCGGGCCTGGCTGGTGCGCTGGGACAATGCGCACTTGGCCGAGATCGACATCATCGCCCGGATACTGGACAGGCCCGGGGCGTACTTCTTTTCGGTCAATTACGAGTGGGGCTGCACGTGCCGGGTGGCGCCGTCGCCGGATCGCAGTTCGGCTCGCCTGATCCGCGTGCTCGACTGGCTGACGCCGGGGCTCGGCAAAAATCTTGTAGCGGCGCGTGTCTCGGGTGCCCCAGCCGGGCCGTTTGTTGTGGTCACGTGGCCTGGATACTCGGGCGTGCTGCAGGTCATGGCGCCGGAGCGGTTCTCGGCAGCACTCAATCAAGCGCCCATGCGCACGGCGATGGGGTTATTTTATCTCGATTGGGCGGCCAATCGAAAGCGCGTCTGGTCGATGCCGTATCCGACGCCCGCACATCTGTTGCGGACGGTTGCGGAAGAAGCAAAGTCATACAACGAAGCCCGGCGGATGCTCGCCGAGCGTCCGATTTCGACGCCGGCGATTTTTTCCCTCGCCGGTATCGAGCCCGGCGAAACGGCCGTCATCGAGCGCACCGAGCGCGATGCCCGCATCCGCGACGGCAACCAGGTGGCCGCTAATCACTACGAGGCAGCCGGGTGGACCGGCCATGCGCGCGGATTGGACAGCCCCGGCCGCGCGCGGCTGATGAGCGGCATCGCGCCCGAACTCGATCCACGGTTTGCGTGGCTCGTGCGGCCGATCCTCAACGACTGCACGCGGCTTGTGATGGTGGCCGATGCCAAAGCTGGCCGTCTCGTCGCGCAAGGCTATGAGCAAACCGGGCCTGCGACAGAGCCGCTCGATCTGACCTGGCGGCTGGTGGCGTAAGCCCGCTTGCGCGACGCGAAATCAGACGATACAAGCGCGGCTCGCCATCAAGGCGCGCCTGGCTCCGGAGAGGTGGCAGAGTGGTCGATCGCGTCGCACTCGAAATGCGAAGTACTCGCAAGGGTACCGGGGGTTCGAATCCCTCCCTCTCCGCCAGCTTTGCGCATTAATTTGCGGCTCTATTATTTGACTATTTCATGCCGGTGCCGGGCGCGGCGTCGTCCACTTCATAGCCCGCCTGCGGGTAAGCCTCGCGCTCGCGCGGCTGGCAATATCTGAGACCGTTGATTTCATAATAGCAGTAGCGCCCGCAATGACGCCGCCCTCGATAGTAGTAGCAGCCGTCGGCTTGTAACGGCATGGGCGAAATAAGAACCGGGCCCTCGCGCCCGGTGCGCGTGCGTGCGTCAGCTGGCTCGCTGCCAGCAAACATAGCAGCCATCATCAACAGCGCTGATTTCACGATGGCGGAGCGCGCAGCGACGCGCTGCCTGGCCAGCGGCTCGATCTTGAACGGCAAAATGTTCACTAGCCTCGCGCCTCCTCTAGCGCACCAAACGATCGAGCTGCTCGCGATGATCGGGTGGCGTTTCACGCTGCGGCCGGGTGTTGAAATTCATCCGGTCGCGGAATTCGGCCGCGATCTGGTTGATCTGCCCGTCGTCGCGGATGACGTGCGGCGTGATCGCGATCAGCAGCTCGGTGCGCGCAATCGTATCGGTCTTGTACTTAAACAGGTTGCCGAACAGCGGGATGTCACCGACAAGCGGAACTTGGCCGCGATCGCGGGTTGCGCGATCCTGCATCAAGCCGGCCAGCACGATGCTTTCGCCATTGTTGACGCTGACGGTCGTCTTGATCCGGCGCTGGGAAATGGTCGGGGAATCGATCGTCGAGCTGGTCGTCGGTTTGACGTCGCTGACCTCTTGCTCGATGTCGAGCAGGACGCGACCATTGTCGCTGACGCGCGGGGTAATGCTCAAGATCACGCCGGTATTGCGAAACGAGATGGCGTTGACGATCGGCGCGTCGGGGGCAACCACCGGCACGGCCGACTGCGTTGCGATCGGGACTTCGTCGCCGATCTGCAGGACGGCCTTCTTGTTGTCGAGCACGGTCAGCGAGGGCGACGAAACGATGTTGACGTTGGTGATCGTCGACAAGGCGTTGATCGCCACTTGGACGTTGGTCAGATTCAAGAAATACGAAAAACCCGGAAACGCCGGGGCGATGAGGCCGGCGGCCGCGTCGGTCAAGCGGAACTCGCTGCCGCCCTTCTCGAAAAACCAGCGCAACCCGAATTTGAGCTGATCATTGAGCGTGACTTCCGCAATTGTTGCTTCGATGAGCACCTGGTTCGGCATTATATCGACCTGGCTCAAGACCTGGCGGATACGCTTGATCTCGGACGGCGTTGCCGAGATCAGGATGGTGTTGTTGCTTTCGTCCGCGATGATCGAAATGCCGGCGTTGCGGTCATCGAACGGTGATTGTGCGAGGGCGCCTGTCTCCAAGCCTTGATTGGGGCCGGCTGCCGTGGCGGCATCAACAGCGCCCGTCGCAGTCGCTGGCTGCTGCGGCGCGCTGACGGCACCGGCGGCGTTGGCTGGCCTCCCGAAATCGGGCAGCAGCGGCGAAAGGGGTTGCGGGCCGCCTGGCTGAGCAATCGTTGCGTTGATTGATCGGGCGGTTTGTCCTGAGCCAATCGTCTCCGGCTCAGTCAGAGCTTCGGCTAAGCCGGTCGCAACAGGGGCTGCGGGTGCTGCCGCCGCGCTGCCCGCGCCCTGCTGTGATTTTGGCAGTGCGTAGAGCTTCTGCAAGAGTGCCGCGATCTCGGACGCTGGGCGATACTGCACGTGATACACGAAGGCTTGCTTTTGCGTGGCGCGGCCAGCGAGATCGATCCGGTTGATCCAGGTTTCCGCTTTTTTCAAATATTCAGCGCGCGAGGTCATGACCAGAATGGCCTTCAGGCGTGCATTGGGAATGAAGCGGACCATGCCTTTGGTTGGGCCTGTCCGGTCGTTCGCAAAGATGGTGTCGAGTTCTTGCGCGATGGCCGCAGGATCGGGCGACTCGATGGGGAAAATGCCAAACGACATGCCGCGCATGTAATCGACATCGAAGACGTTGATGGTATCGAGCATCGAGGTCAGCTCGGAGCCGGTGCCGGTCAAAACCAGCAGGTTGCGGGCGGTATCAACGCGGCTGATCGTGCTCAGCGGCGCCATTGATTTCAGCACGCGTTCCATTTCAGCTGCCGAGACATAGCGCAGCGGCACGATCTGGGTGGTGACGCCGACGCCTTTGCGGATCTGAGAGGCTTTGGTTCGCGTGATCTTGCCGCTGGCAATCGCTTCATCCATCGGCACGACCTTGTAGATCGCGCCATCGATCAGGATCGCCGCGCCCGACGACGTCAGCACCGATTCAAAGATCTCGAGAAGTCCGTTTTTGCTGACGGGTCCGGCGGTCTTGAGCGTGATCGGCGCTTTGACTTTGTCGCTGACGATATAGGTGACGCCCATGATATCGCCGAGCACCGCCTTGGCGGCTTCAGACGGGCTGGCGTTGACGAGATCGATGGTGACGCCCGCGCCGTTTTCCGAACTTGTCGCGCGGCTCTGCTGTGCGCCCGGTTCATTCAGAAAATTGCCGGTGCCGTTGAACACGCGCGGCTGTTCTGTGCCGGGGTCGGCCGCATCGCCGAGCGGAGTGCCCCTCTTGATGCTGCCGGTTGCACTGCCACCGTTGCCGCTTGACGGCGTAACGGCGCTGGGCAAAGCGAGCTGCAAATTCGGCAGCGTGCAGCCCGACACGCTGGCAGCCACTAGCGCGATCAGCAACGAACGGCCAGACAGCCGACACCGCTGCTTCAAACGCCGAGCCCAACTTGCCAACGCACTGTCGGCCACCACTAGAAATATCCCCCGCGATTGACTTAAAGATGCAGCTTTTCAACGCGTTGGTGACGCGTGATCGACTGGTATCAATGCAGCAGTGATTCCGCGCCGGGTGTCGAGGCTGCGGGATCTCAGCAGCTTGGATACCCCCGGTTTTCTGAACGCGACATTGTAAACGATGTGCATAACGAGAATCGTTTTTGCGCTGTGACAGGATTGTCGCGGTTTGCGACGAGCGCCGCGGACCTAGGTCCGATGCCATCGGGTGATCGGCGGGTGCATGGAGCAGGGTGTTATCGGGCGTCGTGAAGTCTCAGCTCTTCGGTGCTGCCGGAGCCTTCGATCACGACCCGCACGTCATCAATCTTTGTGATCCGCCAGCCGCCGATTTCGCTGCCGACTTCGGCCCAGATGCCGTTGGGCTGGCTCTCCGACCGGATCAACGCGCGCCGGATTTGCGCGCCGTTCAGCATCACTCCGGCAAGGCTCAGTTTGCTGGCGGATGGTGCCACCGCCGCTGGTTCTTCAGGTGCGGGCGCTGTCGCGTCCGCTTGAGCCGGAGGCGCAGCCAAGGCTGGCCGCCGGGTAGCATTGAACAACGGCCGGGCGGTCGTTTCGCTCAATTCTGCGGCCGATCCAGGCGGCGGCGTGGGCGCGTCCCTGGCCGTCGTATTTTGCCGCGATGCGCTGGGCGCGCTGGCAGCGATCGGCGAAATGTCGATCGAC
>JANMOL010000081.1:0-3718 GCA_031369245.1 Hyphomicrobium sp.
GGCAGCGCCTGCTGTGCAAAAACCGGTCGTCGATGGCTGGAATGGCGAAGTCGCTCCCAACGGCGGCACGTCGGGCATCGCGCTCGATGAAAAGCAGACCGCGATCGTCAAAACGGTCAGCGGATATTTCGCCGATCTCAAGGGATTGAAGGGCGCGTTTATTCAGACTGGCGCTGACAAAAAGCGCATGAAGGGCAAGTTCTTCGTCAACCGGCCGGGCCGGTTTCGCTTCGATTACGCACTGCCCTCCAAGCAGGTCATCGTTTCAGATGGCGAATATCTGGCAATTCAAGATCTTGACCTGAACAACGAAGATCGCGTGGCGCTCGACCAGACGCCATTTCGGCTGCTGCTGCGCAAAGATGTCGATCTGCTGCGCGATGCCCGTATCATGGAAGTTCAGCAGGCCGAAGACCTGATCGTGGTCGGTTTGCAGGACAAAAGTCCGGACACACCCGGCCGCATCAAACTTTTTCTGGCGACCAAGCCTAGTCTTGAACTGAAAGAATGGGTGAGCACCGACGCCCAAGGTTTGGATACGCGGATCGAGGTTTCAGACCTCGTCAAGAGCGACACTTTGGATGGAAATCTATTTAAAATTCAACAGCTTGGAGCGCGCCGATCGACACCTCAATAGGGCTTAGTACGGCAAATCAGTGTGTTGCGGTTATGACGCGGCGCAATATCTGATCAGGGGTCAGCGTTGGATAACTGATCACGTTTTCGTGATGTGTGCACGCAACCCCTATTGAAATTATTCTCCGTGCGCTTAACTCTCATACATGTAGGCAGCGTCACCCTGTATTCGGTAGTGCCCCCCGTCTAGCCGAAGACGCTGCCTCTGGTACCGGCTTCCCTCCCGGTACCGGCGCGATAAGCGCAAATAGCGCCCAGCTCCTCCCCCCGGAGCTGGGCGCACGCTTTTCTAGACCATGAAATTGACCGTCGAGACACAGCTGCAAAGCGGACATTGACCGCTATCGTTGCACGCGCTGGTTGATCCGGTGCGGCGTTCGTTTAGTGCAATGCCAACGCCGGTGCTGGCGCATGACTTGCGCTCTGGGGCGCTGTTTCAAAGATCGAAATGTCGGCCAGTGCCTGATCGATTTCTTGAAGTTCGACCGCCAAGCGATGCAAGCGGGCGCTGATCTTTTGTGTCAGGTGATCGGCGAGTTGGGGATCTTCACTCATCAAAGCGTGCATCTCGTCGCGCGTCAGGCGCAGGGCTCGAACGGGGCCGCGCGCAATGACGGTTGAGGAATGCACGATCTCGATCAGCATTGCGAGTTCACCGACCATTGAGCCTTCCGGCACTGGTTCGGCGGTATTGCCGTCAGCAAGCGACATGCGGACTGCTTCACCCGAAACAATCACAATCGCGGCTTCGCCCGGCTTGTCTTCCTGGATGATCACATCGCCAGCGCGATAGACGATGCGATCGGCGCGCCGCACGATCTCGGTGATCTGTAGCGGCTTCAAACCTTGAAACAGGGGCAGGCGCAAAAATGGTTTGACGAGGGCATCAATGGCCATCGGTTGCACTCCGCTCGGACGACATTTCGAGACAACGGGAACGCGACAGACGCAACAGGAGACAAACGGTGCGCAGCTTTGCGCGCCTCAACCTCGCCTCACATAACTCTTGTGGCGCTACTGATCACATCACTGCCGTGGGGTCCAGAGCGGCAGCTCGCACACTTGTGGGCACCCTGGGGACAGACTGGGACAACTCGCGACGGGCGAGGAATGTGTGGGTAACACGCACGATCACGCACTATGGCGCGAGTTTATAGCCGCCGCTCTCGGTGATCAAAAGCTCGGCGTTTGACGGATCTTTCTCGATTTTTTGGCGCAGCCGGTAGATGTGTGTCTCCAGGGTGTGGGTCGTCACGCCCGCATTATAGCCCCAGACCTCGTGCAGCAGCACGTCGCGCGAAACGACTTTGTCGCCAGAGCGATAGAGGTATTTCAGGATCGAGGTTTCCTTTTCGGTCAGGCGGATTTTCGAGCCCGCTTGATCGAGCAGCAATTTCGATGCTGGCTTGAAGGTGTAGTGGCCGATGGCAAAAACGGCATCTTCGCTTTGTTCGTGCTGGCGCAGCTGCGCGCGGATGCGGGCCAGCAGGACGGCAAATTTAAATGGTTTCAAAACGTAGTCGTTGGCGCCTGCGTCAAGGCCGAGGATCTGGTCCGCGTCCGAGGTGTTTCCGGTCAGCATGACGATCGGTGTTTTAAATCCGGATTTGCGAAGCATCTTGACGGCCTCGCGGCCATCCATATCCGGCAAGCCGACGTCGAAGACCACGAGATCGAACTGGCCGGCCTTTGCGGCTTCCATTCCCTTGGCGGCTGTATTGGCTTCCGAGACGTCGAACTCATCATGCAAGACGAGCTGATCCTTGAGAGAGGTGCGGAGATCCTCGTCGTCGTCGACGAGAAGCACCTTTCGGGCCGTGCTCATGGATGGCAGCTCCAGTTATCGAGTCGGGTTATTTTATACATAGAGTAGCATCCCGGGTGACTGCAACATAGGCTGCAAGGGTTGCGAGACAAGAGGATTTGCGGCTTGCCGATGTCAAGAATAGCCCGGGCCCGGCGCACACAACTGATCGTGAGAGGTGTCAGCGGGCGTGCAACGCGGGGTACCCTGCAGTTTGGTTTACTATACTTGCCGTGTGCGCTTGGCCGCTCCGGCATGACCGCCTTCAAGCGGGAGGGTGACGGTGCAACGCCGCTGGGCCGATGGCCGCTGCGCGTGGCGCTCTACAACCCCGCGCGTGTCATCCGGCCGCGAACGGCATTGCCGCTGCGTGCCATAGGCCGTGCTGACGGCTGGTGCGATGCGAGCGGAGATCGCAACTACAATCGCGCCGTTCGCCACCCGTATGCGGCGAGCGCTGAGCGGCTGTGGCGCGATGATGCGCTGTACGACGTGTTGGCCGTCGTTGGCCATAATGACCGGCCGCGGGTGCGAGGACGCGGCAGCGCGATTTTTCTGCATGTGGCGCAGCTGGGATACCTGCCGACGGAGGGCTGCATTGCGCTGCGGCGCGATCATCTGCTGCGGCTGCTCGGGCGCCTCACGCGATCGACGACGATCATCATCGGACCATAAAAAAGGCCCGGCTGCTCAATAAGCGCCGGGCCAAGTCTTGAGCACGCCTGGGGACATCGGGTGACCGGGGGCGCCCCGGGGGCGCCCGGAAAATCGATCGAGAGGTTCGCGGCTCCCATCGGGGCCGCGAACCGGCTACTCGAACTCAGTAGTTGTAGGCTCGTTCGCCGTGATCGGTGATGTCGAGGCCTTCACGTTCTTTCTCTTCGACCGGACGGAGGCCGACGATGATGTCGACGAGCTTGAACAAGATCGCCGAACCGATGCCGCTCCACAGCAAGGTCATGGCGACAGCCTTGCCCTGCGCCGTCATCTGCGTGACGAGATCGTAGGCCCCGACAGCCAGTTCACCCGGCTTGGACAGGTAGTCTGGAATGCCCGTTCCGCCGAGTGATGGATCAACGAGGATGCCGGTTGCCAGTGCGCCGATGATGCCGCCAACGCAGTGGATGCCAAAGACATCGAGACTGTCGTCGTAGCCAAGCGCGCTCTTCACGCTTGAGCAGAACGTGAAGCTCACGACACTGACCAGCAGTCCGAGGACTAGCGAGCCCATGATGCCCGCAAATCCGCAAGCAGGCGTTACGGCCACAAGGCCAGCCA
>JANMOL010000108.1:0-7678 GCA_031369245.1 Hyphomicrobium sp.
GATCATGTCGCGGCTAACGCGCGGAACTTGCGGGCTCTTTCGGCCGCACACAGAAAGAAAAAATATCGTTGTGTTTAAATAAGTTAGCTGGCTGGGGAACTAGGATTCGAACCTAGACAGGCAGAGTCAGAGTCTGCAGTCCTACCATTAGACGATTCCCCAAAACCGAGATCGGCCGGGCCCAAGCGAGTTTGCCTTCTATCCGTCGCAGCACGTGAAAGCAAGCACTGCCGCACCGCCGCTAAGTGGTGCCAAGTCGTTGGCTGCCGGCTGAGCGCAGGCGGCGCGCTTGGCTCCACACTGTTCCAATATTGCTCGGTGAGCCTCGCCGCCGGGCCAATGCATTTGGGCTCGCAAAAGCTAAAAAGTGCCCATGCATAATCAGTCATAAGTGGCCGGCGTGGAGGGTCTTGCCACGTGGCATAGTCGTGGTCGAGGACGTCGGGCGCGGCAGCCGATGCTTGCGGCTTAAATTTTACCTAGCACGCCATACAGTGCTCGTGGACCCAGTCTAGGGAATGGGCAGCTGACGCTGTGTGGTGAAACGTCAGTCCGCGCAGATAGAGCAGTGTTTTGAGCTGTTCGAGCCGCCAGTCTATTTATACGTCAGCGCACACCGTCTGTTCGGCCGGGCGCGCTGATCAACTCCGGCCGGTATTCAAAATGCATCGTATCGTAGTGGTGCCACCGGCCGCCCCAGATAAACCCTTGCGCCTCGAATGCCGCGACGATCTCGGCCGGGATCTCGTTTTGATAGCGGACCGGGCTGGCTGGGCCATTCGCCATCCAGCGCCAGTAGTGAGCATGCGTCAGCGCGATATCGATGGCGATGCCGTAGCCGTGGGCCGACGGAAACTTGGTTCCCGCAACAGACCGGCAATTGTAAGTGCCGGCTGACGGAAATAGAAACACGTCAAAGCGCGGCGGAAGCTGATCAAGGGTATCGCTGACAGCCTTCAAGCGATCGGCCACGCCGTTGATCTTGGTCAACCACAGTTTCCGGCCATTCTTTTTAGGCAGCCACGCCACAGGCACGAGATTTTTTTCGACGCCGCCGCGTGTGCAATCTCCGTAAATGGTCTGGAAGAACGCCGCGTTGCGAGCCCGCCCGGGATCGGCGTCTTTTGCAGGCGCGCTGGCTACAGCACCAGCAGGATAGGTCTGGCGGAACATATCCTCAATGTCCGGCGCATTGACCCACTCGCTAAAGGTCTTTTCGCCCTTCTGATCGTCGAACGGCAGCCGCGTTCCGTCGGTAAACACCACCTCGTTGCCCTCGATTGCCGATATGATCGACGGGTAAGCGGTCAGTAACCGCTGCTGAATAGTGGGCGCTGGCGGGTCCGCCTCCGCCGCCAATGTCGCAGTGGCCGTCGCACAGCTGAACACGCACAGCGCGGACCATAGCCGAATGAGACCCCCATTTGCGGGTTGGCCGGAGGCTTCAAGCGCGTCAGCAGCAGACCACATAGCTGGAACATGCTCCGTTAACGGATATCGGCACCTTTACGTTCGTGTCTGAACTGCTACAGTGCCGGGCAACTGTGGTCCAGACAACGGCCTGATGAGTGCGGCTTGACCGGGAAACCGGGCGTAAGCCGTCATACCAGGCGCTGGAGATGACGTGTGAGACCTGAAAATACGCGGCAGGATGCGCTGGACAGCGTTGCTGATCCGAGCCTTCCAAAGGCACAAAATTCCCCAGGCAAGCCGGCCCGCACCACGATTCCTGCGCGTTACGATGATGCACCGGCGTCTGGCCAAGTCTACGGCGCATTGGATTTAGGCACCAACAATTGCCGGCTGCTGCTCGCGCGCCCGTCACGACGAGGCTTTCGCGTGGTCGATGCATTCTCGCGGATCATTCGATTGGGAGAGGGCGTCAGCCAGACCGGACAGCTCTCCGAAACCGCCATGACGCGAACCATGGATGCGTTACGCGTGTGCGCGGGCAAACTCGATCGCCACCGCGTGGTGCGCGCCCGTATGGTCGCAACGCAGGCCTGTCGTGTGGCGGGCAACGGGGCGGCATTTATCGGTGACGTCAAAAGCAAATTTGGTCTCGATATCGAGATTTTGACGCCGGAAACCGAGGCAAAACTGGCCGTCTCCGGCTGTGCCACGCTCATCGATACCAGTGCGGACTACGTGCTCGTGTTCGACATCGGCGGCGGGTCGTCAGAAATCATCTGGCTAGACCTGACGCGAACATCCCCCGGGCAAGGCAGCATCCACGGCCGGCTTGATGCAACCGCCGCGATCGAGGCCTGGACGTCGCTGCCCGTCGGTGTCGTGACTCTGGCCGAGCGGTTTGATGGCCGTAACGTGACGGTTGAGAGCTTCGAAGCGATGGTCAGCGCGGTGCAGAATTTATTGCAACCATTCGAAGCCAAACACCGCTTTCGCGAGCGCCTAGCCGGGCGATCAGTACATTTTCTTGGAACATCAGGGACAGTGACGACGATTGCTGGGATACTTCTCGGCCTGCCGCGTTATGATCGCAACCAGGTTGATGGCATTTGGCTGCAAATCCCGGAAATTAGCCAAATCACCCAGTCCTTGTTGATGAAAAGCTATGAGCAGCGCGTCGCCGAGCCTTGTATTGGGCGTGAGCGGGCAGACCTTGTGCTGGCTGGCTGCGCCATTCTCGAAGCAATCCTGAGGCTTTGGCCAGCTGAGCGCTTGCGTGTCGCCGATCGCGGCCTCAGAGAGGGTATCTTGACGACACTGATGATTGAGGATGGCGTCTGGCGCGCTGGCCGGCGCCGCCGCCGCAATAGCCAGCGGCACGAGCGGTAAGGGCTGCGGCATGGTGAAGAAGACATCACAAGGCAGCGGGCCTGGCGGTACGAAGTCGAAAGGCAGCATCAGCGGCGGCCAGCGCCAGCTGCGCACCAATGTAAAGACTGCCCGCAAGCGCTCGGCATCGTCGGCACGCTGGCTTGATCGCCAGCTTAACGACCCCTATGTCGCGGCCTCAAAACGCGATGGCTACCGTTCGCGTGCCGCCTACAAATTAAAAGAGATCGACGACCGTTTTCATATTCTCAAGTCCGGCCAGCGCGTCATCGATCTCGGCGCGGCACCAGGCGGGTGGTCGCAGATCGCCGCAGACCGGGTCAAATCACTCGAGGGCAAAGGGCAGGTGGTTGCGATCGACTATCTCGGCGTCGATCCGATTCCTGGGGTCGATATTTTCGAACTCGATTTCACGGACGAAACCGCTGAAGGCAAACTCAAGGCGCGGCTGCGGGACGGCAACGCCGATGTCGTGCTATCGGACATGGCCGCCCCGACAATCGGCCACGCCAAAACCGATCACATCCGCATCATGGCGCTGGCCGAGATGGCAGCTGCCTTTGCCATCGATGTGCTGGCACCGGGCGGTGCCTTTCTCTGTAAGGTGCTGCAAGGCGGCGCAGAGCGTGATCTGCTCGATATCCTGCGGCGCAACTTTGCAGCTGTTAAGCACGTCAAGCCGCCTGCCAGCCGTGCAGACTCGGCTGAATTGTACGTGCTCGCCACCGGATTTCGCGGCCGGGTGCACCTTTGAACCGTTGCGCTGGGAGACTTAATCTTTTCAATCTCGGCGCAAATTCCGGGATGGCTGGCTAATGTCTGAAAGCCGCGAACGCTTAATCACCGCCGCCACCGAATTGTTTCTTGGCGGCTCGTTTCACAACGTCGGCATCGCAGAAATCTGCGAGGCCGCTGCGATTAACAAGGGGACATTTTACCACTTCTTTCCATCGAAGCTCGATCTGCTTCTCGAAGTGATCGACCGTTACGTCACCAACATCGCCGCCAAATACCATGAGATCGCAGCCGGCACCGAGCCAGCACGCCGCAAACTCCGTCACGTCTTTTTGGTGCCGCAAGATCAAAACGAGACCTGGAAAGCGGTGCACGGCGTTGCATCCGGGTGCTTCCTCGGAACGATTATTTTGGAGCTGGCGACATCCGAGCCAGCGGTGCGAGACAAAGCAAAATGGGCGCTCAATGAATGGTCTAAAGCCTTGCAGCCCATCGTCGCAGAATTTTTAGCTGCGGAAAATATACACAACCTCGATGCCCCTGCGGCGGCTGATGTCATCATCGGCATCGTGCAGGGCGCGCACGTTTTAGCCAAGGCCCGCAACGATCCCAAGGTTTTCTTGACCTATGCCCAGCTCGCCATTGAAATGTTGAGTGCGGCCGGCAATCCGCGTTAGCGATGCCAATTGACAACCGCCTGTTCGTGCCGCTCGCAACGTCGCTGGCTGGCCAGGAAATTCGTGAGCCCGGCCGAACGATCGTGCGATCTCAAGCCGGCGCGCTTGTTTTAGCCTCGCAAGCTGTCCTGAAAGAAGATGTCACGCCCTCAAGCGATATCAAGCGATCTGGGGGCTGGGTCTTACTTCGCCAGAGCAACCAGGGCGCGCCAAATATTCGGCGTGCGCGGTTCAGCGCCGTGCAATCGCGCGTCAGCTGAAACGGGGCCGGCAGCCGCAATGGCCTCCCGGCAGACGACATCACGCGTGCGCCATTTTTGCTCGGCATCGAAGGCTGCCGAAATGCGCAGCAGATCTTCCATTTGGATGCGCGGTGTGCCGGACTGCAGCGCCAAGCCGGCGTTGCAATTCAGTTGGGCCCAAGCGAGTGCCGCGACCGGGTGATGCTGAGCCACGATCGAAGTCGCAGACTGACTGCTCAGTGGACCACCCACACCGTGATGGTTGACCCATAGACCGGCCAAACCCAAGTTTGCCAATCCCAAAGTGGCCAGAGCGAAGCTAGTGAGCGTCGCGCCAAAAAAAGTCTGCCGCCGCTTTGCCATCATACCGGATCCGAAACCTACGGGATTTTGAGGCCCCTCAACGATAACCCTGGTGGCATTCGATGACACAGCCATGACACACGAGCCGCCCGCCGGGCCGCCAGCTGAGCCTCGCTGAGCCGCATCCAGGGCGCTTTGCCCGAGGCCGCGAGCGCAAAAGACCCCTGCGACCCCATTTGACGCGGACTGGATGGCTTCCGCCACGCGAGTCGCAGTGCTATAGCCCCTGCGACATTGTTCGCCCCCGGGGCCCGGAACGTGTCGCCCCCCAACCAGGAGAAATCCGCATGGCCTCGAGCCCGACTGTGCTCGATTCGGGGGTCGCCCTGACATTCGACGACGTTCTTCTCGTCCCCGGTCCGTCCGATGTGATGCCGGGCCAAGTCGATGTTGGAACATGGCTCACCAAGTCGATCCGGCTCAACATCCCGCTGCTGTCGTCGGCAATGGACACCGTGACCGAGGCACGCCTCGCGATCGCGATGGCCCAAGAGGGCGGCATCGGTGTCATTCACCGCAATCTCACCATCGATGAGCAGGCCAAGCATGTCGCGCTCGTGAAGCGCTACGAGAGCGGGATCGTGCTCGACCCAGTCACCATTGCGCCATCGGCGACACTCAAGGAAGCCCTCGACCTGATGGTCAAGAATGGCATTACCGGCGTGCCAGTGGTCGAATCGTCCGGCCAAAGCGGCAAGGGTAAACTGGTCGGCATTCTCACAAACCGCGACGTACGGTTTGCCTCAAAGCTCGAACAGCCCGTCTCCGAATTAATGACTCGCGAGAACCTCGTCACAGTGCCGCGCTCGGTGACCCAAGAGGCGGCCAAGCGGCTGCTCCATCAGCATCGCATTGAAAAGCTGATTGTCGTCGACGACGGCTACCACTGCATCGGCTTGATTACCGTCAAAGATATCGAGAAGGCGGCCAAGCATCCCAACGCCTCGAAGGATTCACAGGGCCGCCTGCGAGTAGCGGCAGCAACGACCGTCGGAGATGACGGCTTTGAACGCACCGAGCGGTTGATCGAGGCGGGCTGCGACGTCATTGTCGTCGATACTGCGCATGGACATTCGTCGAAGGTCATTGAGGCCGTCGCTCGGATCAAGAAGCAGTCGAACAGCGTGCAAGTCATCGCCGGTAACGTCGCAACGGCCGACGCCACGAAAGCGCTGATTGATGCTGGCGCCGATGCCATAAAAGTCGGCATCGGTCCGGGGTCAATTTGCACGACGCGCATTGTTGCAGGCGTTGGCGTGCCGCAATTGACGGCCGTTATGGACTGCGCCCGCGAAGCCAGCCGGTCGAACGTGCCGGTCATCGCCGATGGTGGCATCCGGTTCTCCGGCGACATCGCTAAAGCGATCGCGGCCGGCGCATCGTGCGTCATGGTCGGATCGCTGCTCGCTGGAACCGATGAAGCTCCCGGCGAGACCTATCTCTACCAGGGCCGGACCTACAAATCGTATCGCGGCATGGGCTCTGTTGGCGCCATGGCCCGCGGGTCTGCCGACCGCTACTTTCAGGCTGAAGTCCGCGACGCTTTGAAACTTGTTCCCGAAGGCATCGAAGGCCAAGTGCCCTACAAGGGCGCGATGGAGGCCGTCGTTCATCAGCTTGTTGGCGGGCTGAGGGCCGGAATGGGTTATCTCGGCGCCAAAACCATTCCAGATTTCCAAAAGCGCGCCAAGTTCGTGAGGATTTCACCAGCCGGTATCCGTGAAAGCCACGCCCACGGCGTGCTGATCACTCGCGAAAGCCCAAACTATCCAGGCGTTGGCAGCTAACCCGCACTAGACACCTTTAATAATTTTGATGAGGTCTCCGTGACAGACGCGTCTCTGCTTTATCCCGTTTTTGTGCAAATCGCTTTAACAGTCGTCCTGCATACGATGATGGGCCGCGCGCGCATCGGCAGCCTTAAAAGCGGCGAAGTACGGCTCAAAGATATTGCGCTCGGCCAGCCAGCCTGGACCGAACGCGCAACCAAGATCGGCAACAGCTACCACAGCCAACTGCAGCTGCCGGTCATCTTCTTTTGCCTCGTTGCATTTGTTTTGATCACGAAGGCAAACTCGATCGCCTTCGTCGCGCTTGCTTGGTCATTCGTGCTGCTGCGGATCGTGCACGCGTATATTCACACCACCAGCAACGACATCAACAAACGCTTTCCAGCTTACGTCGCCGGCAGCTTCGCCCTCGTCGTGATGTGGCTGCTGTTCGCCGCTCACATCATACTGGGCTGGTAAAGCGATGAGACCGGGTGCGCGTGTTGCGGCAGCGATTGAAATCCTCGATACAATAGTTACGCGTCATCAGCCCGTCTCGCTGGCACTGGCCGACTGGGGTAAAGGCCACCGGTTCGCGGGCTCGGGCGACCGCAATGCCATCGGTCACATGGTCTACGATGCGTTGCGCCACACCGCCTCGTCGGCGCACTTCATGGCAGCGGACATGTCGCGCGCATTGGTGCTCGGCGCATTGCGCGAACGCGGCATCGCACCCTCCGGCATTGCTGATTTGTGCAGCGGTCAGGACCATTGCCCAGAACCTCTGACCAGCGACGAATTGCAACGGCTTGGGGATGCCAGCACGCTTGGCGCGCCCGATTGGGTCTCAGGCAACTATCCAGAATGGCTGCAGCCCTCCTTTGAACGTGCATTTGGGATGCGCGCGGTCCAGGAGGGCAAAGCACTAGCTCGTCGCGCGCCCGCCGATATTCGCGTCAACACGCTCAAATCAACGCGCGAAAAAGTGCTCAAAGCGCTTGCAAGCTTCGGTGCCATTGAAACGCCGATGTCGCCGGTCGGCGTGCGCGTGCCAGCCCCCATTGGCGACGCCCGCACGCCGAACCTCGAAGCA
>JANMOL010000122.1:0-9095 GCA_031369245.1 Hyphomicrobium sp.
ACCATCGTCGAACGTCAAGACGACTTCACCGTCACGCAAAAAATCTGTCCTGTCAGCGTGGCTGCCGCCGAGCCAGGGACCGCTGGCGGTATCGATTTCGACAATCCGCGACAGTCCGAGCTTGCCGGGCTCGCTGGCGCATGCCTCAACCGCTGGACGCGCGGCTTCTGTTTCAGCCGCGCTGGCGGCCGAAAAACACACCAGCAGCGCCGCAGTTGCAGCGGTGATTTTTGCAACGTCTCGCATCGTCCCCACTATGTAAATCGATCCGCGCACGCTTGGCCCGCACATCTCAGCCGAACCCCGCAATCGCTGGCGCCCGGGGCCCCGAATCCCTCATAGTCCCGTCAACAGACTGCACAAGCAGTGACGAGTAATTGCGGCTAGCGTATTACATTTTCAAGAGCCCCTCTACACAGCGGCGCTACCGTTTCTCACCGCTGTGGTCAAATGTGTCACAGACGTGCCGGTAGAGCTCTCCTAGAGGGTAAGAATGGCAATCCATCTGCGAGCGAGCACACCTCTTGGTTGAAGAACGCGAAAAAGAAGCCGGTCTTGACAGCCGCGAGGGGCCCTCGCCCGAGACCGTGCACGCCGTCTCGCAGGCCCTGAACAGCGCCAAGCATGATCTGGCGGCCAGCCTCGTTCGAGATCTCAAGGCGCCCGACCTCGCCGATCTCATCACCCTGCTCGAGCCCGATGAGCGCGTCGCGCTCATTCAGGCGCTCGGTTCTGCGTTCGATTACGAGGTGCTGTCAGAACTCGACGAGACGGTGCGCGACCAGTTGTCCGAAGCCCTGCCGAACGAACTTTTGGCCAGGGCTGCGGCCGAACTTGACACCGATGATGCCGCCTACCTGATCGAGAACCTTGAAGAGAGCGACAAGCAGGAAATTCTCGCGCAAATGCCGTCGGGCGACCGCGAGGCTCTCGAGCGCAACCTGGACTATCCCGAAGAGACCGCTGGCCGCCTCATGCAGGCGGATTTCGTCGCGGTCGCGCCATTTTGGACGGTCGGCAACGTCATCGATCACATGCGCGTAAGCGAAGAACTGCCCGAGGATTTTTCAGAAATCTTCGTTGTCGACCCATCTTTTCGCGTGATGGGCTCGGTGGCGCTGTCGCGGCTGTTGCGGACCAAGCGTGACATTGCCGTCAGTACCATCATGGACAAGGACCGCCATCTGGTTCTGGCGACCGAAGATCAAGCCGAACTTGCCCGGCAATTCCAGCGCTATGACTTGATGTCGGCCCCCGTCGTTGACGAAAACAACCGGCTCGTCGGCGTGGTCACGGTCGATGACATGGTCGATGTTATGCAGGATGAAGCCGAAGACGATATCAAGGCGCTGGCCGGTATCGGCGACGAAAACCTGGCAGACAGTATTCTGCAAACCGTCCGCTCGCGCGTGCCGTGGCTGATCGTCAATCTGGGGACGGCCATTCTGGCATCGTCGGTGATCAAGGCGTTTGACGCCACGATCGAACAAATGGTGGCATTGGCCGTGCTAATGCCGATCGTTGCCTCGATGGGCGGTAATGCTGGCACGCAGACGATGACGGTGACGGTCCGCGCGCTGGCAACCAACAAGCTTGGAAAGGTCAACGCGCCGCGCGTCATCACCCGGGAAGCCTGCGTCGGCGTCGTCAACGGCCTGATCCTATCGACCCTGATCGGAACTGTGGTGTTCATCTGGTTTGGATCCGGTAAGCTAGGCGCGGTCATTGGCGCAGCCATGATCGTCAATTCGATTGCCGCGGCTCTGGCCGGCATTCTGATCCCGCTGGCGATGGATTCGTTTGATCTCGATCCAGCCCCGGCGTCCGGCGTGTTCGTCACGACCGTGACCGATGTCGTCGGCTTCCTGGCGTTCCTCGGGCTCGCGACCGTGTGGCTGCTGTAAGCCCAACAAGGAGCCGCCATGGCCATTCGCGTCAGACCCGTCGCAGCCAAAGACAAAGCCCGTTGGCTCGAGCTGTTCCGCGGCTACGTCACCTTTTATGAGGCCGAAGTTCCAGAGCCCGTTATCGCCGTGACGTGGCAACGTCTGCTCTCGGGTTCGGACAATATGGTTGGCCTGGTCGCGGTCGATGAGACGGATACGCCGCTCGGGCTCGCAGCCTTGGTGTTCCACCGCTCGACGTGGTCGGACAGCTGGTATTGTTATCTGGAAGACCTGTTTGTCGATCCAGCGGTGCGCGGCTCGGGCACCGGGCGGGCGCTGATTGAAGCAACCTATGCCGAGGCGGACCGGCGCGGGGCGTCGCGGACGTATTGGGCGACAGCTGAGACGAATGCCCGCGCACGCTTACTTTATGACCGCATCGCCGAGCTGACGCCGTTCGTGCAGTACAGGCGTAAAGGCGAGCCCGGGGCGGTGTAGGTGCCGTGATCGTGCCGCTTACGACGACGGCACGTCGAGCTTGCGCGTCAGGTTGTCGAATTCGCGCCGCAGCTCGTCATTTTTGAAGATCTGGTCGAAACTCGGGGCTTCAAGTTTCTGAATTGCTTCGAATGAGGCCGAGCTTTCCTTCATGAGGTTGCGCAGCTGCACGCTGGCTTCGACGGTCTCGTAGGTGTTGTCGGCAATTTTGAGATCGTGCATCGCCTTCAGGCGCGCCTTGACGATCTGTTCGCGCTGCTGCTGCAGGTAGCGACGGTAGGCCTTGGCGGCATCATCGGCCAGTTTCTGGCTATCACGATTGGCGTCGAGCGCGCGCTTCTGGTCAGGCCGGTTTTCGGCTTTCAGAAGTTCGCCCGTCTTGCCCTGGGCCGCTTTAATATCAGACATGATCGCCTCGAGCTTCGGCAGGTATTGGCTATCGATCTTGGCAATCGTCGAGTCCTGCGCTTGTACGAGCATCGCAAACAAGGCTGCATGCATGGCAAAGTACTTGCGCGCAGCATTCATGTTGTCACCGGTCGCGCCGATCATTTTGGCGAGCTGGCCGTCGATCACTTTGGCGGCGTTAAAAACGGCAACAAGGCGCACCAGGTCGCCCGACAAAACGCTATCGAGCAGCAGATCAATCTGGTCGGGCTGCAACTCGACGCCGGCGGTCTTGAGCGCCAAGGCAATATCGCTCTTGGCTGTTTTGATCTCGGCCTGATTGGCCTCAATCCGCTTGCCGTTGTCAGCGATTGCCGCCTCAAGGGAGCCAATCGTATCGTTCAGGATGCCCGGCAGCGTGGCATCCTTGGGCGCGGTCAGCCGTTTGCCTTTCAGCACTGCGTTTTGATCTTCGATCTCGCGGATGTTCTTGCGGAGGGCCTCGACCTTCTTCTGCACCTCGACCACGGGCACGTCGGTTACGATTGACAAGGCGCTGTCGAGCAGCCCGCGGACCTTGGTGTTGCGGTCTTCGCGCGTCTCGGTCCACAGCGGCGGCAGAATGTAATCGTCGCGGCTTGGCAGCTTGGCGGCGTCGGACCGGCTGTCGGCTGTGTCCTTGAGGATCGCGTCAATCGCCGTCATGAGCTGTTTGGCCTGCTCATAATCGGCTTCACCGGCGCGCGGATCGGGCTTTACGGCCGGCGCTGCGATCGGGCCCGGCGCGGCTTCCACAGCCTTAGTGTCAGTAGCCTTCGTTTCTGTAGCCTTCGTTTCCGCAACGCGTGTGCTGGCCGGAACCGAACGCTTGAGCAGATCTGCAATGCCGTCGCGCGTGGCCGTCTGGGCGCCAGCCGGGCTGGCCCGCAGGGCGAGACCAGCAGCGACAGCCAACAGCGTTGGCGAGCGGCGAATGAAGGCGGCCATCAATGAGATCCTCCGGCCGCACTACTGGCGCGGAAAATTCTGGCAAATCCGTGTTCGCTTGACTGTGATCCCACAACTTAGCCGGGCGTTAAGCCCGCGCCCGGACCCGCGCCGACGCGATCAGCTCCAGAAAAACATCGTCCACGCGGCGCGCATCGTTGAGCACCAGAACTTCGGGAAACGGTGGCAGCAGCTTGTTGGCTGTATCAGCGCGCTTGATGCGGGTGTTTTCCGTGGCGCCAAAATCGGCATAAATGCGCAGCTCTTTGGCGCCCGGCAGCAGGGCTGCAAACGGCGCGCTGGCCGCAATCATCACATACGGTGCCTGGGCTTCAAGCCGCGCTTCGGGCACCGCTTTGCGCATCTGGCCGAGGGCCAACATGGCGAGTGGCCGCAAACCCTTGGCAGCCTCAAGCACGGTTTCAATGTCACGTGCCAGCGCGGCGGGAACTCGAAGGGGTTGGCGGGCGTCCGCCGCGTAGACGGGTGCCTCGACGGCCTGCTCGGGGGAACGGGCCGGGGTGTAGGCTGCAAGCCCCTTGCGGCGCGGTTGAGGGTTGGCAGGGGCCGTCGAAGCGGCGCCGCCCGGCACGGGTTCTGCCGCCGCTGCCGCTGCGTCGCCGGCATAGATCAGCCGTCCACCGTTGTGGTAGATGCGTTCGAGCCAGGAAGCCTTGGCAAACGTGAAGCCCTGGTGGCGCAGCCAGTCGATGATGTCATTGCGGTTTTCCAGGCCCGAGCCTACAACCGCGCGCATCCAGCCGCCGAGGTCCGCACCCGTATCGGCGTCAAGGCTGGCGATGAACGCGCGTTCTTTTTCTGCGTAATCGGTAGCCATGCGTCTGGTCTCAAATCCAGCGCCGAGCGCGCAACTTGTACTCGCGGTAAGCCTCGCCAAAACGATGTTCGAGGTGGCGCTCCTCGGGCCCGATCTGCAACAGCGTCACAAGCACGGCAAATGCAATGGCTGCGAGCGCAAACCAGATGTTTTTGGTGACGTCGGCAAGGCCAAGCATCACCAAGGTTTCACCGAGATAAATCGGGTTGCGGAAAAAACTATAGGGTCCCGATGTGACAAGGGCCGTGCTGATCTGGTCAGGCATGACGGTTGTTTTGTGGCTGATCAGAGTGGCGATGCTCCAGGCAATGAGTGCTGCGCCGCCGATGCCAAACACCAACCCGATGACGCGCGCTGGCGTGTCGTCCAGGCCTGGCCAGCCGAGCGGAACGATACGGCCCATCAGCCACGCGCCAGCGACAGCCGCGGCGAGCAAAACCGGCGGCCACGGGAAGCTATTGGCGCGGCTGGAGGCGCTGGGTGAGGGCTCGGCTGGATCAGACATCATCGGTCGAAGGTACCTTGCATTCATCGCGACGGCTACACGGTGCCGCAACTGTTCGGTTTTGGCGCCCAGATTGGGCACATAGATTGGGCATCCAGATGGGGCGAGCCCAGCCGCCAACTTTGTCTGATCATATCTCAGATGCCGCAAATTCTGCCGCAATAGGGCATAAGCTTCCCGGTGAGCGTCATCCGCATCAGCATGCGGGTTGCCATGTCAGGAGGATCAAATGCGAGCATCAGCGGCAATCACCACCGGCATTGTGGTCCTGGCCGTGACGGCTGGGTCAGCGGGTGCGCAAACGAGTTTCACACGGCCCCCTTTCGGCTGCTTCCAGGTCAGCGTGCCTCAGCTCAATATCCGGCTGAAGCCGGACGGCGATGCGGCGGTGATTGGCAGCGTCAAGCAGGGCGAGTTCCTGATTAAGCGCAAACGGTTCTGCAATTTCCGCGGCTTTTTCTGCGCGGTTCAGGCCGGCCCGCTTGAAGGCTACGCCGACAAGAATTTCATGGCCGTTGCGCCGTGTCCGGCGAGCACCAACATGCCCGCGAACTGATGGCAACGGTGGCGGCCCGGACGATGCGCCGTCACGCTGGCCTACTTGGCTTTAGCGGGCGGGGCAGCACTTGGCACGGGCGTTGCTCTGAAGTCTTTCGGCTTGAGTTCGTCGTCAAGATTGTAGGTCTTGCAACTCTTGGCGGCGAGTTGCCGGTTATAGGCGTCCAGCATCGCGCGGTCTTTGGCATAAGCGCCTGAGGGATCTTTGCCAGCACTTGGACCGCCAAGGATCCCGGTCACAGCCGACTGCATCGCGCGCGCAGCCAGGGTTGTGTTTTGGCGCTCGTTGTAGTCGCGAATTTCAAGAATTCGGATTTGCATACGGCCGGTCAGTTGCTTGCAATCGAGTTCTTGCTCGCTGGCCGAGAGGATGTGCCCGCCAGCACTCGGCTCGGCAGCAGCCGCTGTGGTCGAGACAGGCAGCAAAATCGACGATGTCGGGCCAACGGCCTGTTGATTACTGGCGCAGCCTGCGAGGCTCGCCAATATCGCAATCGATAACGTCCCTTGCCAGTTCCCGCGGGGCCCAAATGCAGGGCGCATCTCGATCTCCAAACTTAGAGGAATGTTGAGCGCCGAAAGCGGGCGAAGTTGTGAGCAGTCCAAAAAAGATCCCGCATCGCAGATGGTTGGTGAATCACTCAACTTGACCTTATTGCCCAATGGCCGGGTCGGGTGCCGGCGCGGCGCGCGGGCTGTGGATAAAGTCAGCGGTTGCCAGGGCGCGCGCCACCGTCTTCAATGAGGTCTGCGGGTTTGGGCGATGCTGCAGGACCGCACCGGAAGCCGGAATTAGGGAAAGACCACGATGATCAAATGGCGGTTTTTGACGCTCGCGATGGCCACAGCGTTGGGTTTGTTACCAGCGCATGCCGCCGACGAACTGCCCGCAGGCTTCACGTGCACGTTTGAGAACGGTTTGAGCTGGAGCTATGACGGCGGGGCGTTCAAGTCTGCGGCGCCGTCTAAACTGACGTTCGACATCGGCGGCGTGGATCTTGAAGGCCAGGCGGCAAGCCTGATCGTCGATGGTAAGCAGAGCGGCAAGTTCCGGATCGTGCGGGCGCTCAACGCTAACCACTTTCTCGAAGTTGCCAACGAGGGGTTTTTAAACCTGACGACCGTCTACGATCTCGACGCCGCCACGGGGCTTTATCCCGCCGTCCATTCGCGCCACTTCGGTATTCTGGGACAGCCGGTGTTTGGTCAATACGCGGGAACGTGCAAAGCCGCGCTGGCGAAATAATGCGCATCGCCCTGGACGTTGCGGCCAGGGGCCTGTGGATAGCCTGCTTGCGCGGCCGGGCGTAAAGGCTGAGACATCACCGATGACGCTCCATCTCATCAAACTCTGTGTTGGCGCGGCCTCGATCGAGGATCTCGCCAATTGGCAGGCCACCGTGCGTCCCCGCAAAGCGCCGAGCGGCGCGCCGTGCGTCTATCACACCACGTTCCAGAGCCCCAAGCGTCAGGACGAGCTGCTCATGGGCGGCTCGCTGTATTGGGTCATGAAGGGCACGATCCTGGTGCGCCAAAAAATCGTTGGCTTTGACACCGGCGCCAAGGACGACGGATCGCCGTGCTGCCTGATCCTGCTCGATCCAGCGCTGACGCCCGTGCGGCCCGTGCCACGCCGCCCGTTTCAGGGCTGGCGCTATCTGACGGCCGACGACGCGCCCGCCGACCTCAAGGCCGGAACCGGCGAAATGCTGGCGCAGATGCCACCGCAGATGCGCAAGAAGCTGGCGGAACTCGGGTTGCTATGAGCGCGCCTTTTCGAGCGCCGCTCTAGAAGTCCATGCGCAGGATGTCGACCGCGCTACCAACGGGCATGGCGGGCGCATTCGCGGGCACGACAATCAGGCAGTCAGCGGCCGCCATGGCCGAGACGAGCGAACTATCCTGGCTCGGCATCGGCGTCACGCGTGGCCGCGCGCTGGTGTGGTCGAGCGTGGCCCGCATGTAGTGATCACGCGGGCCGTTGGCTGCCAACGGAACCGTCAACGTCGCGATGACGGGCGCCGCAGCGCTCCTGGTCCGGCCGAGCAGCTGGGCGATCAGCGGCACCAGAAAGAGCCGGGCACAGACCAGTGCGGAGACCGGATTGCCGGGCAGCCCGAGCACGCGCTGGGCCCCCAGGCGGCCGAACAGCATCGGCTTGCCGGGCCGCATCGCGATTTTCCAGAAATCGAGTTTGAGCCCGCGTGCTTCGAGGGCAGGCGCGACCAGATCGTGGTCGCCGACGGAGGCCCCGCCGATTGTCACGAGCACATCGGCGCTGGCAGCTAAGGCAACGCTCTCGCCGATATCTTGCTGCGTATCGCGAGCGATGCCGATGAACTGCGGTTCGCCGCCAAAGGCCGTGACGAGGGCTGCAAGTCCGAACGGATTGGAACAGACGATCTGGTCGGGGCCAGGCGTGGTGCCCGGATGCACGAGTTCATCGCCGGTCGCAAGGATGGCAACCACAGGCTTGCGCCGCACGGCAAGGCTGGCGTGCCCCATCGCCGCCGCCAGGGTGATGGCGCGCGCGTCGAGCCGCCGTCCGGCGTGCAGCAAGACGTCGCCTTCTGAAAAATCGCCACCGCGCGGACGGATGTGTCCGATATCGACGGTGCCGTTGCGGATCGTGACGCGATCCGCCGCGACATCGCAATTTTCCTGAATGACGACCGCGTCGGCGCCATCGGGCATCGGTGCGCCGGTCAAAATGCGCACACACTGGCCCGGCGCTATATGGCCCTGAAATCTCCGGCCCGCCTGCGACACGCCGATCTGCGTCAGCGTGACGGGCAGGGCCGCCAGATCTGTGGCGCGCACCGCATAGCCATCCATCGCCGAGGCATGAAACGGCGGCTGCGTATATTTCGCGGCGAGATCCTCGGCCAGCGTCAGGCCCGAGCCGTTGATCAGCGCCGCGCGCTGGATAGAAACGGGCTCAACGCCGTCGAGAATGCGCCGTAGCGCCTCGGCAACAGGCAACAGCGCCATGCTAAGTGCCCTTTGTGCGCGGCGCCGCATGGAATGTGCCCGAGCGGCCGCCGGTCTTTTCGATCAAACGAAGATCTGAAATCACCATCTCTTTGTCGGCCGCTTTGAGCATGTCGTAGATGGTCAGGCAGGCGACCGAAACAGCGGTGAGGGCTTCCATTTCAACGCCGGTCGGGCCGGAAACTTTGACTTCGGCGGTGACGTGCAGTCCCGGCGGATTTTTGGATGGCGCGAACGCCACGGTCGCCTTGGTGATGCTCAGCGGATGGCACAGCGGGATCAGCTCATGGGTTTTCTTGGCGGCCATGATGCCAGCGATGCGTGCGGTGGCGAGCACGTCGCCTTTTTTGGCCTGACCGGTCTCGATCAGCGCCAGCGTCTCGGTCTGCATCGCGACAAAGCC
Source organism: Hyphomicrobium sp. (assembly GCA_031369245.1). GTDB lineage: Bacteria > Pseudomonadota > Alphaproteobacteria > Rhizobiales > Hyphomicrobiaceae > Hyphomicrobium_B. The sequence goes on from JANMOL010000122.1 coordinate 9,054, forward strand.
TTGCGCGATAGCCGTGCGGCTCGTCACGATCTTGTCCGAGAC
>JANMOL010000126.1:0-5635 GCA_031369245.1 Hyphomicrobium sp.
TCTCGGTGGCGCTCTTAAGCTGGCCGCAGGCGGCAAGGATGTCACGGCCGCGGGGCGTGCGCACCGGCGAGGCGTAGCCCGCGTTGAACACCACCTCGGAGAATTTCTCGATCTGGTCCCAGTCCGAGCACTCGTATTGGGTGCCAGGCCACGGGTTGAACGGGATGAGATTGATTTTGGCCGGGATACCAGCCAGCAGGCGGACCAGCGCGCGGGCCTCAGCCAGGCTGTCGTTGACGCCCTTCAGCATGACGTATTCGAACGTGATGCGCTTCGCGTTCGAGAGCCCGGGATAATTGCGGCAGGCCTCTAGCAGGTCTTTGATCGGGTACTTCTTGTTAATCGGCACAAGCTCGTCGCGCAGCGCGTCGTTGGTAGCGTGCAGCGAGATCGCCAGCATGGTGTTGGCTTCTTCGCCCCAACGCGGAATTTCTGGCACGATGCCCGAGGTCGAGAGCGTGATGCGCCGTTTCGAAAGCGACAGGCCGTCGCCATCGGCGGCGATGTCCATCGCCGCTTTGACGTTGTCGAAGTTGTACAGCGGTTCGCCCATGCCCATCAGCACGACGTTGGTGATCTTGCGCTCGGCAACCGGCAGCAGGCGGCCATTTTCCGGCATGCTCGCGCCCGCCCAATCGCCGATGCGATCACGGGCCAGCAGGATCTGGCCGGCAATTTCCTGGGCGGTCAGGTTGCGCACCAGGCGCTGCGTGCCGGTATGACAGAACGAGCATGTCAACGTGCAGCCGACCTGGCTTGAGATGCACAGCGTGCCACGATCGGTTTCGGGGATGTAGACCGTTTCGATTTCCGGGGCGCGCGCGTCGCGGCCCTGCTTGGGCATCCGCAACAGCCATTTGCGCGTGCCATCGACCGAGATTTGCTCCGAGACGATTTCCGGCCGGTCGAGGGTGTAGAGGTCAGCGAGCCCGCGCCGCAAGTCTTTGGAGACGTCGCTCATCTCTTCAAAGCGCGTGACGCCGCGGGCGTAGATCCAGCTCCACATTTGCGCAACGCGCATCCGCAGCTGCTTGTCGGGCACGCCGGCTGCCGCCAGCGCGACCTTGAGTTCATCACGCGTGAGGCCTGCCAGCGAGCGCGGCCCCTCGATGCCCAAAGGCTCGGTGCTGTTAGGCATAGAATTATTTATCGTTTCTGCGGCGGTAACCATGGGGGCTGCGTCTCTTGGAGGATCTCAGCGCCTCTTTTAACCGCGAACAAGCCCGGTGAATAGCGGACAAGTCGCGCATTGGCGGGGGCTGCCGCCAAGACGTGCCCGTGAAATTCGCAGCAAATTCGTTTCAATTTGACGGACTGATTTGAGTATTTCCTCAAGAGCCTGCTGCCAAAGTGTGAAGCAGGGGTGAACACTGCGGCCTCCGTTCGAGACAAACCTAACAGAACTTATTCGGACACTTTCTCAGAAGGTTAATCGGCCTTCTTGCCAATTCCAACCTAACCAAGCGGTCGTCAGACACCAGGAGCTTTGTCAATGAGTACCCACGGAACCAAGAATGCCGACAAGATCGTCGGCTTTCTGAAAGAGATGAACGAGATTTGGGGTCATAGCGGTGACGACGATATCGCTGGCGGCAAATTCGAAGATATGATCCGCGGCGGCAAGGGCGACGACTATGTCTGGGCCGGTGGCGGCAACGACAGCGTCTTCGGCGATACCGGCAACGACACGCTTTATGGCACCGAGGGCGGCGATACGGTTCGCGGCGGCCAGGGCGATGACGTTCTGTCGGGTGGCAAGGGCAACGATATCGTTGCTGGCGGCATGGGCAACGACGCCATCCACGGTAACACCGGCGACGACGTCGTGATGGGCGGATCGGGCGCCGATACGATGCATGGCGATGCCGGCAATGACTGGCTCGACGGCGGGCGCGGCGACGACCTGATCTTTGGCGGCTCGGGCGATGACACGGTGCTGGTCTCGACTGGCGCGGATAGCTACTCGGGCGGTAGCGGCAGCGACACGCTCGATTTCAGCCGGGTGATTGGCAACATCACCGTCGATCTGAGCAAGAGTTCGGCGACCTTCGGATCTGGCCGTCATGTCACGACCGATAAGGTCACGGGCTTTGAAGTGATCGTCGGCAACGATGCCAACGGTCACTACCAGGGCGCTGACAAGTCGAGCACCTGGTTCATCGGCGGCGATGGCAACGATTGGTTCCGCGGCAAGGGCGGCAACGACACACTGACCGGCGGCGACGGCAACGACACCTTCTCGTTCTCAAAGAAGGATACGGCTGGCGGCGCGGTTGATACGATCACCGACTTCAAGGTCGGAGCCGATAAGCTCGATCTGCGTGACTTCCTCAAAGGCCACACCGGTTACGAACAGTCGGTGCGCTTTGCTGACGCCGGCGCGGACACCAAGGTCCAGGGCCTGGTCAATCATCAGTGGGTTGATGTTGCGGTGCTGCAGGGCGTCGATTCACACACTGTCGGGTACGACATCCTGACCTAAACAACGCGCTTCGCCACCATTTGGCAAAAAATCTGGAAGGGTGAAGGTGCTGGGCAGCGATGCCTGGCACTTTTGCGTGTGCAGCAAGCCAGCCGCTCAAACGGCCCATCGCCGGTGACGGCCGCCCGAAGCGCCGCGGCCACTGTTTTTTTGCAAAAATCACCTGGCTCAGGCAACCGGCTGGCGGACGCGAAACGAGCCTCGCGCTTTTGACCCGCTTCATGTTAACGTTGATCAAAGGTTAACGGTGCGTCGCGGCTGAGCGGGTAATGCGTCATGAAACGAATAAGATGGTGGCTGCGCGGCCTCAGTCAGCGCGTGTTCCCGCGCCTGACGCTTGCCATTCTGGCCAATCGCAGCTGGGTGCTCGAACCTGAAGTCGCACTCGTGCCGTTGCTCAGCCGCAAAAACGGCGTGGCGGTCGATGCCGGCGCCAACAAGGGCGTCTACGTTTATCACCTGAGCCGGCTCTACCGGCAGGTGCACGCGTTCGAGCCGCTGCCGGTTCTGGCCGCCTGCCTTAAGCGCGCTGTGCCAAAAAATGCCCGTGTGCAAAGTGTGGCGCTGTCCGATCGTGTTGGCACCGCTGAGCTCAAACTACCGCGCGGATTTAATGAACTCGGCAGCCTTGAGGCGCATACCAGCGAGACCTGGACGACGACGGCGGAGCCGCTTGAAAGCCATATCGTTGCGCTCATCACGCTCGATAGCTTGGAGCTGAAGGATGTCGATCTGCTGAAGGTCGATGTCGAGGGTCACGAACTGGCGGTCCTTAGGGGTGCCAGCGATACCATCCAGCGATGCAAGCCAACGGTGCTCGTCGAAGTCGAAGAGCGTCACGGTGCGGGCAACGTTGCAAACGTGCGGGCGCATCTCGAAGGGCTCGGCTATAGCGGATATTTTCTCGATGGCGCGGCGCTGAAACCAATTGGCGACTTCAATCTGGCGCGCGACCAAAGCCTGTCGGAACTGACGCGGTCGGTGAAGACCGGGCGCTACATCAATAATTTCATTTATTTCGATCGCCACAAGGCGGCGGAACGGATCGACGTGATCGGGGCAGCGCTGCGGGCCAAGCACCCGGGAGCACCGGGGCGAGCGTCCGCACCGTACCAAGCCGATCACCGCCCGCCAGCGTTTGTCGCGGCTGCTGCGGCCGGCCTCTCCGACACTGTGATGCGCGGCCGACTTACAGAATAAAGCGCGACAGATCGGCGTTTTTTGCGAGCGCGCTGACGCGGGCCGTGACGTAGCCGCCATCGACCGTCACCGCGCGAACAGATTTTGTCGATTTCGTCGAGGAACACGATGCCGTCGTTTTGGACTGCAGTGATGGCTTCAGCGGTAATCTGTTCGCTGTCGATCAGTTTGTCGCTTTCTTCGGCAATCAACACGTCAAAGCTGCTCTGGACCGTAACGCGGCGCGTTTTGGTGCGCTGACCGAGCGCCTTACCAAGCAACTCACCCAGATTAATCGCCGACATCGAATTGCCGCCCGGCATGTCAAACATCGGCATTTGCGGTGCCGCGTCCGCGACTTGAATGTCGATCTCTTTGTCGTTCAACTCATTCGTGCGCGGTTTCTTGCGCAAGCTTTCGCGCGTTGAGCACGAAGCTTGCGCCGCCGTTGGCACTCGAAGATTCGATACTGCCTCCGAGCTGTCGCACAAGCAGGCTGACGATCTTGGTGCCCAGACCCTCACCCCCGTCCAAAGAAAAGTTGCTGGGCAGCCCTGGGCCATTATCGGCGACCAACAGATTAAAAGACTCTCCGTCGCTGGAAAGCCTAAGCCGGATGCACAAAGGCTCTATCGTGCGCGTAGCGTGTTTGAACGCGTTGGTCATGAGTTCTGTCGCGATGAGGCCCAGTGGCAATGCACGATCAACGGGCAATTCGACCGGCTCGACCATAATTTCGAGCCGGACATCGACATCGCCGACGGAGCTCGCCACGTCACGGCATAAAGTCTCAAGGTAAGCGCCAGCCTCGACGCTGCTTCCTCCAGCATGCTTGTGCAAATAATCATGCACCCGCATCACCGACGAAATTCGCGAGGAAGCCTCTCTGAGAGAGTGATGCACCTCGGGAGAGCGGCTTGACTTTGCCTGCATTCTGAGGAGGCTGGCGACTAAGGATAGACTATTCTTCACCCGATGATCGATCTCGGCGGCAAGAGTGTCCTTGTCTTTTAATGCCTGCTGCAAGTCGCGCTGCGCCCGCACTTGCTCGGTGACGTCGCGAGAAATCGAGACAATACGCTCGACGCAGCCGTTCGAATCTAGCACTGGCGCAACCGAAACGTCCCACCATTTGTCCTTTCCCTTCATCGTTGGACAGAAGGCCTCAAACCGCGTGGCGCGCCCTTCACGAGCAGCCACAAACGAATGATCGATGATTACTTGAGATCCCGCCGGCCATAGGTCACACCACTGCGTTCCGCTCAACACGTCGAAATCGTCGATCTCCAAAGCGCATATGCCATTTGCGTTCATATAGCTCATCGATCCATCGAGCTCGATAACCTTGATGCAGTCCAGCGAGGCGTCGATTACGCTGCGCAAGAAATTGCTGCTCCGGTCGGTCTTCATCATTGGCGCCGCCTGAGACGGCGAGGGGAGCTGTACCCCTGCAACAGAGGTGCGTGATGCTCTTCGTTTCGAGACTCCGAAGCGCCAATGGCCTCTGGGGGCGGCTGGCACGCATCCAACTGGCACATTGCAATTACTCAAAAACGCTAATTTCGATATCGCCCCCGGATAAAGCCCGGACGGCCCCGGCCGAACAATATGGTGGCATAACGATAACTCGCGAAGAAGCCAACAGTTCCAGATTTTTGTTTGTGGGGCTTGTAATAAGAACCTTTGTTGCGGGACGGCGCGTCAATTTTGAACGATGGCGACGTTGGGCTATGTCCCTAGCGGTCTGCCACCTCTTGAGATCCTTGTGGTGCCGGCCACCCTGTTTACGCTAGCCTACCGCCACGAATCGGCAGCATTTATTGGGGAATCACTCATGGTGTTCACAGACAGTTAAGCGTTCAAAGCGCTGATATAAGGTACGAACGTTAAGGCAAAAGCTGTATCCGCGTCTGCGTCCGAGCCAGCGTTTGTCGCGGCTGCTGCGGCCGGCCTCGCCGACACTGTGACGGGCGG
>JANMOL010000195.1:0-14292 GCA_031369245.1 Hyphomicrobium sp.
ACGGGGTGGGTCGGCGCGAGGTTGTAGCGGGGCGGAAAGGCGTCCACCTGGGGACAGCGAAAGAGGTCGCGGACGGCGTCTGGCGGAGACGTCAGACTGTAGCGCGAACACATGACCGGGCCACATTGTTTGAGGACACGATGCGATCACACGGCATGGCCGTGCCAGTGCCAAGAATTGATGCTAATAGCCTGAGCCATGGAGTCATCACGTCTGCCCGCTTACCATCACAGACCAAGACCAGCCCGCCAGCTGGCGGCGCACGCCGCCGCGTTGGGAATGCTAGTGCTGTCAGGCAGCGTTGGCAATGCAGCACCCGACGTAAAGCCCTACGACGACAAGCTGTTACGCATTTCGGAAATTCTCGGCGCGGTGCACTATTTGCGTGAATTGTGCGGCGCCAATGAGGGCCAATACTGGCGCGACCGGATGCGCGAACTGGCCGATGCAGAGGGCTCGTCGGCGTTGCGGCGCGCGCGTCTGACACGGGCGTTCAACCAGGGTTATCGCAGCTACAGCCGGACGTACAATACTTGCAGCCCGTCGGCGCAAACCGCGATCACGCGTTTTATGTCGGAGGGCACGCAGTTGTCCGAAGGCCTGGTCAAGAGTTTTCCCTAAAATCTGTTTTGCTCATTGCAATCCGAAACGCCCGCTGCGGCACACTCGGTTTACTGTGAATTGTTGCAGCAGCGACCTTTTGCTTTTGCGCATGCTAGGTCACAGAGGATGGCAGGGGCTTTTGATACTGAGTTCAATGAGATTGGGCGGGGATGACATGGAATGCTTTGAAGAATTTGAAACCGACAATCCCAACCTCAAAGCCCTTGACCTCATTTTGGCGGCCTGGGATGAGGGCGTCGATACCGGCGTGTCTCCGCAGCAGATGGCCTACGCCGCGCTGTTCACAGCGCTCACAGATCTCGTCGCGATCTACGGCGAGGACGCGGTTATCCATCTGACGCGCGGTCTCGAAAAGCGCATCGGCGAAGGCGAGTTCACACTGGCCCGGCGCGACCAATAATTAGAACCGGCCGCCCTTCCAGATTACTTCTGCAATCAGCAGCGCGCCAAAACTGCCAAGCAATATGCCAGCGACCCGGTTGATCAGACGCAGCCGCGCGGCGTCGATCAAATGCCGGTAGCGCGAGATCAGGTTGGAGAGCGCAATCCACCACATCATGCTGCCCGCCATAATGGCCGCAACCATGAACAACACATCGATATTCGAGCGCACTTCGACAAACGTGCTGACGCCGCCGAAGACTGCGAAAAGTCCCAGCACGGCGCCTGGATTGGTGATCGTCAAAAAGAAAGTCTGCGGGATGTCCCAGACATAGTCTTTCAGGCTGGTATTGGCGAAGTCGGCTTCCGACGGCACGCGAATGCGCGGCATCGTCAGGAAAAGTTTGAGGCCGAAGGCCAGCAGCGCCAGCGCGCCGATCACTTGAATGATGGCGCGATGCGAATTGACTGCGCCAGAAACCGCGCCAACGCCAAGCCCGGCAAACAGCGCGATCAGCCCGTCGCCGAGAACCGACCCGATACCGGCGGCCAGCCCGCCCCAAAACCCGCGCTCGATCGCGCGCTGAATGCACAGCACATTGACGGGTCCGACGGGCGCTGCCACCAGCACGCCTATGATCAGTCCAACGGGAATGATAAATGGATTAGGGAAGTAGTCCATCAGCGCCTGTATTCACCAACTCGGCCCGGCCTCTGCGCGATACGCGGCTGTAAGCGGCACGTCATGACGTGAGCGAGATCAGGAACTCAATGAGCGACGCATCATTTTGCGCCTCGACCGGCCGGTGTTTGATACCCCAAACGCAACAGCGCGGCACGATTCTCCGCCCGTTACTCGTAGTTGCGGTTGCCGTTCTTGTCCATGGCTCAGGCCAAGCCGCTGAAAGGCTCGCGAGCAACGCCACGCTGCCCGTTCCAGTGGCCGAAACCCGCGAGCTGTTATTGTCAGCGGTCAGGTCTGGCCGGATCGAAGACCTGAAGCCCGCAATCGACGACAACGCAGTCACACCCGATCTCGGTCTGAGTGCAAACAGCGATGTGATTGCCGCCCTGAAATCCGCGTCTGCCGATGGCGCGGGCCTCGAGACACTGGCAGCACTGGCCGAAATTCTGGATCTGCCGCCCGCCACCCTGCCGCTCGGCAATGACCTTGAAAACAATTTGATCTACGTGTGGCCATATCTCGCAGAGACGCCGCTCGATCAGCTGACGGCGCAGCAGCAAGTTGATCTCTACCGCCTCGTGCCGGCCGCCAAGGCCTCTGAAATGCGAGAGAAAAACCGCTGGCTATGGTGGCGGCTGGTGGTCGGCGCTGACGGGGCCTGGCACGCATTTAAGAAGGCGGAGTGAGGCGGCTGCGTCCAATAGCGCCTCGCCGGCGGGTAACCATTGCGCGCACCAGGGGTTTGTCAATTGCAGTTTCCCTGGTTAATAGGGGCTCACAGATTAAGTTAACACTGGGGTTTAGCGTTATGATGAGATTATCACTTGCGGCAGCGGTATTCGTCGCATTCGGGTTTGCGGGACCGGCACAAGCGTTCCACCCGTTCGACGAAACTTATGGCTATGTGATGCCGAAGAAATTTCAGCGCGGAGCTAGGGAAGAACCGCTGCCACCGGTCTTTTCATTCGGCAGCAGCCAGGCCAAGAAAGCCGCCAAACTGAAATTACAAAACGACGGCGGTTTTGGTTCGCCGAAGAAATTGGCCAAGGGCCCCGCGAACATGAGCGGCGGGGGCACGCCGAACATCTCGGCCGTCGCGCCGCCCAAAGTGTCGTTTCCCAATAGCTATGGATCGGGCACCGTCGTGATCGATACGGCCGGGCGCCGGCTGTACTACGTGCTCTCGTCGTCGAGCGCGTACCGCTACCCGATCGCCGTCGGCCGTCAGGGCTTCACCTGGACGGGCACACAAAAAATCTCACGCAAGGTCGCTTGGCCCGATTGGACGCCACCGGCTGAAATGCTTGAGCGAAAGCCTGAATTGCCCGGACATATGGAAGGCGGTATCCGCAATCCGCTCGGCGCGATGGCGCTCTATCTTGGCAGCTCGCTCTACCGGATCCACGGCACCAACGACGTCAAGACGATTGGTCAGGCGGCATCGTCAGGCTGCATCCGGATGACCAACGGCAATGTCATGCATTTGGCTGGCATCGCGGGGGTCGGCACAACCGTGCATGTGCTGAACAAGTTGCCATCCAACATTGCAAAGGCCGCAAATTCGGGTGCCGACGGCTGATCTAGCGGACGACGCTATAGAACAGATCATGCAGCGGCGATGGGCCGGTCATCACGTTGACGCCCAACGCCGACTTCACGACGTAGGCGCCAGCGAGTAGCGGCAATGACCCAGCGGTCGCAACCGCTGATACCAAAAACGCCTCGGCCCAGGTCAAAGACCCGGCCGGGGCGATGGATTTTTTGAAGGCGGCTGCGAGCATCTCGACCTGGCACAGAAAGGGTTTCCCGCCGGTCCTTGAGCAAGCTCCAGGCCAACGGCGTTAATACCTCTGCCGTTCAGCGGTCCGGCTCAACCCGCGAAGCCCTCTAGAAAGGCTACTGGCTGGCCAACCGCCGGCTTCAGGATCTCGCCATCCCACATCACGCGATGGCCGCGAACAATCGTGCCCGCCGGCCAGCCCGTGACGGTCACGCCATCGTAGGGCGTCCACCCGCACCGGCTTTCAATCCAGTTATTGGTGATCGTCGCGCGGCGTTTCAAATCGACAACCGTGAAGTCGGCATCATAGCCAACCGCGATGCGGCCCTTACCTTTGATGCCAAACAGGCGCTGCGGTCCGTGGCTCGTCAGATCAACAAAGCGCTGCAGCGTCAGCCGCCCGGCATTGACGTGATCGAGCATCACCGGGACCAGGGTTTGCACGCCTGTCATGCCGGAATGGGTATCGGGATAAGCGCGATCTTTTTCTTCGCGCGTGTGCGGCGCGTGATCGGAACCGAGCACATCGACGACACCCGTCGCAAGCGCGTGCCAGATCGCGGTGCGATGGCGGGCGTCGCGCACAGGCGGGTTCATATGCACATAGGCGCCAAGCCGCGCGTAGCACTCGGGGCCTTCGAGCGTCAGATGGTGGGGCGTCACTTCGACGGACGCGAAGTCTTTATGCGTTGCGAGAAAGGCCATCTCCTCGGCCGTCGAGATGTGCAAAACATGGACGCGCTTGCCGTGCTTTTCGGCCAGCGCCACCAGACGCCGCGTCGCGATCAACGCCGCCTCGGGATCGCGCCATTCTGGGTGTGAGGAAGGATCGCCCGCCCGGCGCAGTCCCAAACGGGCCTTGAGGCGCGCTTCGTCTTCCGCATGAAACGAGGCACGGCGCGAAAGTTGAGCGATGATGCGGTCAAGTGTTGGCTCGTCATCAACAAGCAGATCGCCGGTTGACGATCCCATGAAGACTTTGATGCCGGCCGCGCCTTCGAGGCGCTCGAGAGCCGGGATGTCAGCGACGTTGTCACGCGTGCCGCCGACAAAGAAGGCGAAGTCGCAGAACATGCGGTGACGCGCGCGGCGCACTTTGTCGGCCAGCGTCTCGGCGGTCGTCGTCAGCGGTTTGGTGTTCGGCATCTCGAACACGGCTGTCACGCCGCCAGCGTCGGCCGCCCGGCTGCCCGTCTCCAGATCTTCCTTGTGCTCAAGGCCCGGCTCGCGGAAATGGACTTGACTATCGATTACGCCCGGCAAAATGTGCAGGCCCTTGGCTTCGATCACCTCGACGCCCTTGGCGTTGCGGAGATCACCCAGCGCCGCAATCCGCCCGCCGCTGATCGCGATATCACGAACACCCTCGCCATCGTGATTGACGACGGTGCCGCCCTTCAAAACGAGGTCGTAAGTGTCAGCCATGATGGACTTTCCTTGCGTCAGGGCCTGGCGGGTTGCGTTCGGCTTTTGACCCGCATACGTAAATCATAGCCGACTTGCAATCCTACAGGGTCACCGATGCGTCCGCAAAAAATTGCTCATCTGCCCGACCGCGGCGTTGTCAGCGTGACGGGACCTGACGCAAGCAAGCTGTTGCAGGGTCTTGTCACCAACGACGTCGCGACGCTTGAGACGAAGCCAGACGACGTTTTGTTTGAGGCAGCGAGCGCCCACGCGGGGCTGCTATCGCCACAGGGCAAAATCCTGTTTGAGTTGTTCTGCGTGCGCACGCTGGACGGCTTCGTTCTCGACATTGCACGCGACCAGGCGGGCGCGCTTGCCAAGCGGCTCACGATGTACAAGCTGCGCGCCGCTGCGGACATCGAAGACGTGTCCGATCAATATCAGGTGATGGCGTTGTGGGGGAAGGACGCCTGTTCTTCTGGACCAACCACGCGAACCGTTGCCTTCCGCGACCCGCGCCATGCCGGTCTTGGCACGAGAATTCTGGCGGAGGCCCGGTTTGCAACCGACATCGCGTCGGCGACCAACGGCTGCAAGTGCGATGCCGCCGCCTACCACGGCCACCGGATTGCGCTTGGCGTGCCGGAAGGCGGCAAGGACTATGCCTTTGGCGACGCCTATCCGCACGAAGCCGATTTCGATCTGTTCAACGGCGTGTCGTTCACCAAAGGCTGCTACGTCGGGCAGGAAGTTGTCGCGCGCATGCACAACAAATCGATTGTGCGTAAGCGCATTGTCAGGCTGACGGGATCTGGCGCGCTCAGCGAACGTGCCGACATCCTGATGGGCGACGTTGCCATTGGACGCATCGGCTCCGTCGACGGCGTTAACGCGCTCGCCATGCTGCGGCTCGACCGTGCCATCGAAGCCGGCGACAAAGGGCTCGCCCTGACGGCCAATGGCGTGATCGTGACCGGCGACAGCGCGGCGCTTGAACACTACCGGGTGGCCGCGGCTGGCCGTCCTGCGGCTCCGGACTTTGCCTGATGACAGTGCCGATGATCGAGCGCTGTCAATGGCCTGGGATCTCGGATCCCCAATACGCACGCTATCACGATGACGAGTGGGGGGTGCCGCTCACAAATGACCAGGCGCTGTTTGAAAAACTCATTCTTGAAGGTTTTCAAGCGGGCTTGTCGTGGCTGACCATTCTCAAAAAGCGCGAGAATTTCCGGCGCGCATTTCATGATTTTGATGCAAACCGCATCGCCCGCTACGGCGCCCGCGACATCGAACGGCTGATGAACGATGCTGGCATCGTTCGCAACCGGTTGAAAATCGAAGCCACGATCGATAACGCGAAAGCACTGCTGACGCTTTCAAAAAAGCAAAGCCTCGCGCAATTCATCTGGGGCTTTCTGGACGACGGCCCGCTTCAAAACCAGTTGATCGCGTTGAAGGATGCTCCCGGCTCGACCGATCTTTCGAAAGCAATTTCAAAAGCACTCAAAGCTGAGGGCTTTCGCTTTGTCGGGCCAACAACGGTTTACGCCTTCATGCAGTCGTCGGGCATGGTCAACGATCATCTGGTTTCGTGCCCGCGGCACGCGGTCTGCGCCAAACTCCAACGCTCGATCACGGTGCCACGACAATGACCTCTCCATCTCCGCTCCCGCGCGCTTGGCAACGCATGCTTTCTGGACGGCGCCTCGATCTCCTGATGCCCTCGCCTGACGACATTGAGATCGAAGACATCGCGCATGGCTTGGCGCGCGTCGCCCGATGGAATGGCCAGACGACTGGCGCGTACGCATTCTCTGTCGCGCAGCATTCGATGATCGTGACCCGCATTGTGGCATCCCGCAATCCGGGCTTTGGCTCCTTAGAGCTCAGTGCCGCGCTGCTGCATGACGCGCCGGAATATGTCATCGGTGATCTCATCAGCCCGTTCAAAGCGGCCATCGGCCTCGACTACAAAGCCTTCGAAAACCGTTTGCTTGCCGCAATCCATCGGCGTTGTGGGAGCCCGGAGGCGGGTGCCAATGCGGTAAAACCGGAGCTTAAACGCGCCGACCACATCGCCGCATTCTATGAGGCAACGCGGCTGGCGGGCTTCGGCGTTGCTGAAGCGGAAGATTTTTTTGGCAAGCCGGACATTTCAAGCAGTCTCGCCGCTGCGTTCGATCGCCTCGAGCCATGGCCCGCAGAAGCCGCGCAGCAACGCTTCCTGGAACGCTTCGCTGACCTCGCGCGTCGCTGAAATGGGTCGAAATTACGGCCACCAAAAGGTTTTTGTTGCTTCACTTATTCCGAAAATCGCCATGATCACTGTCTAGCTGGCCTATGGGGAGCACGGGGATGACACGCAATGAACATGGAACTGTCTGGCAGAGGAAAGCCGACAACCGATAAAGCTCAGCGCTTGCAAGCTCGCAATAATCCTGAGCACTCGGCCGTTGGCATCGGATTGAATGCTGCGATTGTAGCTGTGCTGGACAACGAGCCGGTTGTGCTCGTTGTGCGCAACGACGCAGACAGCGCCGGCGCGACCGATGTCTTGCCATTTGGGCCGTTTAATCCACGCGAACATCGCACGCTCGAAGGCGGGCTGCGCGCGTGGGTGCGCGACCAAACGGGTTTGGATCTGGGTTATGCCGAACAACTTTACACCTTCGCCGATCGCGGCCGTCACGCCGAGCCGGGTGATATCATCCCGCACGTCGTCTCAATCGGTTATCTGGCGCTGACTGAAGCCAACGCCAAAAGCGACCTGACGAACGGCGCTTGGCGCAGCTGGTATCAGTATTTTCCTTGGGAAGACTGGCGCCGAGGCCGGCCCGACATCATTGCGGCCGATATCGAACCCCGTCTCAAGATGTGGGCCGAACGTCCATCGCCGGCCACCACGCCGCAGCGGCCGATTGCACGCGCCGACCGCGCACGCATGTGCTTTGGTCTTGATGGCACCGCGTGGGATGAAGAAAAAGTCCTGGAGCGCTACGAGCTTTTGTACGAGGCCGGGTTGATCGAGGAAGCCCTGCGCGATGGCCGCAGTGCGGCTCAGGCGTGGACCGAACGTCCCAAGCTCGGACACGCCATGCCGTCCGATCATCGCCGTATCTTGGCAACCGCCATCGGTCGGACACGGGCTAAGATCAAATACCGCCCGGTGGTGTTTGAGCTGATGCCGCCGGAGTTCACGCTCTATGAACTCCAAAAGACGGTCGAGGCGATCCTTGGCCCGCATCTGCACAAGCAAAACTTCCGCCGTCTGGTCGAAGGCGCAGGTCTTGTCGAGCCGACGGGCGATATGAAAAATCGCACCGGTGGCCGTCCGGCCAAGCTGTTCAAGTTCCGCCGCGAGGTTTTACTTGAACGCCCTGCGCCTGGTGTGCGGGTCTCCGCGCCGCCCAATCGTGCATGACGGTCGGGACATGACGCTTCGGGCATAACGATCCGGACATGACGGTCGGGGGGATAACCGGCGCGAAAACTTGGCGTGAGGCTCTGGAAATTTTCCTGCGCGTACCTTAACTTACCAACCATCGGAAGTGCTCAGCCAGAGCATTTCCGATGGTTGCGTTCCGGCTGACATGCCGGTTCGGATCACGCCTGACATATGCTCGAAAAGAGCACATGTCAGCATCGAGGAGGAGCGACTTTATGGTTTCAGTGGTGACCGGCTCATCGCAGCTCCCGGCGAAAGCGCACGCTCATGCGGCCCCATCGCCAAAGTACACTTGGTCTGCGGCCGTAAAGGCCGAGATGGAGCCGATGTACGCCCGCGTGAAGCACGTCATCACGCCGATGGAGTGGCCGCACTACGCGCCGTTGATCAAGTCGATCAATGAACTCAAAGCCGAGCGCAACGCCGTGATATTGGCGCACAATTACATGACGCCCGAGATCTTTCACTGCGTCGCGGATTTCCGCGGCGATAGCTTGCAGCTTGCGAAAGAAGCAGCCCGGACCAACGCCAAGATCATCGTGCAGGCCGGCGTGCACTTCATGGCCGAGACCTCGAAACTTCTGTCGCCGGACAAGACGGTGCTTATGCCCGACATGCGGGCTGGCTGTTCGCTCGCGGCCTCCATCACAGCCGGCGACGTGCGCATGCTGCGCGAAGCCTATCCCGGCGTTCCGATCGTCACGTACGTCAACACCTCGGCCGCCGTGAAGGCTGAATGCGATATCACCTGCACGTCATCAAACGCGGTCAAAGTTGTCGAGAGCCTCGGTGCGCCGCGCGTGCTGTGCATTCCCGATCAATATCTCGCGCAATGGGTGCAGACGCAGACCAAGGTTGAGATCATCACCTGGAAGGGCTCATGCGAAGTGCACGAGCGGTTCACGGGCGTCGAACTCAATCGCCTGCGCGAAGATGATCCTGGTCTCAAAATCATCGCGCATCCGGAGTGCCCGCCCGATGTCATTGCGGCATCCGATTTCACGGGCTCGACGTCGGCGATGATCAAATGGGTCAAAGTCAAGCGGCCCAAAAAGGTCGTGCTCGTCACCGAATGCTCGATGGCGTCGAACGTTGCGGTCGAAGTACCCGACGTTGAATTCGTCCGGCCGTGCAATCTCTGCCCGCACATGAAACGTATCAGCCTTGAGAACATTTATGAAAGCCTTGTGCTCCTGCAGCACGAAGTGACGGTCGATCCAGATGTCGCTGTGCGGGCCCGCCGCGCCGTCGAACGCATGGTCAACTTGACGAACTAAACGTTTCCCCGGTTGCGAAAGGCAGGTCTGCCATGGCTGCTCCCCGTTCACGCCGCACCACGCTGCCGTTTCGCCCTGCGGACACCAAGCCGGGACCGGGCGACATTGTGATCATAGGCGCGGGACTTGCGGGTCTGTTTACAGCACTCAAGCTCGCACCGCTGCCGGTGACGGTGATCGCTGCGGCGCCGCTGGGCGAAGGCGCCTCGAGCATGTGGGCCCAGGGCGGCATCGCTGCCGCCGTTGGCGAAGGCGATAGCACCGACAAGCACGCCATCGATACCATCGCGGCCGGTGCCGGCATTGTCGATGAGCGCATCGCGCACCTGGTGGCTGATGAAGCCCCTGACCGCATCCGCGATCTGTTGAGCTATGGCGTGCCATTCGACCGCGACCTTAAAGGTCACTACGTGTTGTCCAAGGAAGCCGCGCATTCCGAAAAGCGCGTTGTGCGCGTGTCCGGAGATCGTGCGGGCGCGGCGATCATGCAGGCGCTGATCGCGGCGGTGCGCGCTGCTCCCTCAATCCGCGTGCTCGAAGGCTATGAGGCCGACGACCTGATCGCCAGCGACGGCCGTGTGGAAGGTGTCCGGCTTGTGAGGCCCGCCACCCTGGGCAACGGGACCTACGAATTCGTGCCGGCAGCAGCCGTCGTGCTCGCCACCGGCGGCGTTGGCGCGCTGTTCGCCCTGACCACCAATCCATCGTACGCCAAGGGCGAAGCCATCGCCATGGCGGCCCGTGCGGGTGCGGTGATTGCCGACGCCGAGTTCGTGCAATTTCATCCAACAGCCATCGACGCTGGCATCGACCCCGCGCCGCTTGCCACCGAAGCGTTACGCGGCGAAGGCGCGACGCTCGTCAATGACAACGGCCATCGCTTCATGCTCGATATCGATCCAGACGGGGAGCTGGCCGCCCGCGATGTCGTGGCGCGCGGTGTGTTCGCCGAGATCACGGCCGGACGGCGGGTCTTTCTCGATTGCCGCAAGGCCATCGGCACACGTTTCGAGACGGCCTATCCGACCGTCTGGGCGCATTGCCAGCGTGCGGGCATCAATCCCGTCACGGATCTCATCCCGGTCGCCCCAGCCGAGCACTACCACATGGGCGGCATCGCCGCCGATGACCGCGGCCGCACCAGCATCGCGGGTCTGTGGGCCGTCGGAGAAGTGGCATCAACCGGATTGCATGGCGCTAACCGCTTGGCATCCAACTCGCTGCTCGAAGCAGCCGTGTTCGGCGCCCGCGTCGCAGCCGACATCACCAAGTTGCTACCGCGCGACCGGTCTGGAAACTTTGTCGAACCCAAGCGCGTTGCTAGCACCCGCCCCGCCGACCCGGAGTTGCGCGCGGCCGCTGTCACGCGCTTGCGGTCCGTCATGACGACCTACGTCGGCGTTGTGCGTTCGGCCAAGGGCTTGCGAACCGCCCTTCGAGAATTGAAATCGATCGAAGTGGGGACCGGCGGCGATACCATCCTGGCCAATATGATTCTGACGGCCCGCCTGATCACGGCGGCGGCCTTGCAGCGCAAAGAAAGCCGCGGCGGTCACTACCGCAGCGATTTTCCTGATCCAGATGCAGCGCTGGCTGGGCGCACGTTCATGACGCTGGCCGAACTTGATGCCATGGACCGGAGCCAACGCGCGCAGCCGTCGCGCGCAGTCCTTGCTGGCGTTTTGACATGACGGTCGCCGCCGCCATGGCCGCCGCCATCGCACCGCTGCCGGGCCCCATGGTCGAGGCAGCTGTTCGCTGCGCCCTTGCCGAAGATTTGGGACTGCTCGGCGACATCACGACCAATGCGACGGTCGCGGCCGATGCCCGCGCAAGCGCCGTGATCGCCGCCCGCAAGCCAGGCGTGATTGCCGGACTGCAACTGGCCAGCGCGGCGTTTCGCATGCTCGACCCTGGCATCGCATTCGCCATTGAGCACGCCGACGGAACGGTGATCGCGCCCGGCGCCGTTATCGCGCGCGTGTCAGGCTCGGCGCGCGCGCTGCTGACGGGTGAACGCGTGGCGTTGAATTACCTCGGCCGCCTTTCGGGCATCGCCACGCTGACCCGCACCTACGCCGATGCCGTCAAAGGCACGAAGGCAAAAATTGCCGACACCCGCAAGACGACGCCCGGCCTTCGCGCCTTTGAAAAATATGCCGTGCGCTGTGGCGGCGGGCAAAATCACCGGACCGGTCTGTTTGACGCGGTGCTGATCAAGGACAACCACATCGTTGCGGCCGGTGGCGTGGCCGCGGCCATCGAAGCTGCACGCGCCAGTGCCGGCCATATGGTGAAAATAGAAGTCGAAGTCGATACCCTTGCGCAGCTGCGTGAGGTTTTGCTCTTCAAGGTCGACGCCGTGCTGCTCGACAACATGACCACCCAGCAGCTGAAACAGGCGGTCGAGCTGATCGCCGGCCGCTGCCTGGCCGAAGCATCAGGCGGCGTTACCCTCGAGACCGTCCGGGCGATCGCTGATACCGGCGTTGACATGATTTCGGTCGGCGCGTTGACGCATTCGGCACCCAACCTCGACCTGGGGCTCGATTTCCTGCCCGTCAGGGCCCGCAAGCCGAGCCCAAAAATCGCTTGATTTTGCCACAGTTGCCGCGCACCTGACGGGCTATGATCGTCAAACCAATCGCGGACCGGTATCCGCTTTGCCGTCGAAAGACCACACCATGAAATGGATTGTCATTTGGGGCGTAAGCGCTGTGGCTGCTGCCGCGTTGGCCGCTGTCTTCGCTGGGCAAAAAAACCGCGGCTACTCCACTTGGATGGCGTGGTGCTTTCTGTTTCCACCGCTCGTGCTTTGGCTGATGCTTATGCCGTCCAACCCGGGGCCAAGGCCGCGCCAGCAGCGGCTGGACGACATTGACCGGACCGGCGGCTGACGATCAGACCTTGTCGCGCCGCGCGCGGATCGCGGCCTGTGCTGCCGCTAGACGTGCGATCGGCACGCGGTAGGGCGAGCACGAGATGTAATCCATGCCGGCGCTTTCAAAAAACGCGATCGACTTTGGATCGCCGCCATGTTCGCCGCAAATACCAACCTTGAGCGCTGGCTTGACGGCTCGCCCGCGGGTCGCACCCATGCGCACCAATTCGCCGACGCCGGCTTGATCGATCGACACAAACGGATCGATCGCAATGATTTCGTGCTCAAGGTAATTCGATAAAATCGGCGCTGCGTCATCGCGCGACAGCCCGAGCGCTGTTTGGGTGAGATCGTTTGTGCCAAACGAGAAGAAGTCGGCGCCTTGCGGCCCGGCGGCAAAGTCTTCAGCCCGCAATGCAGCGCGCGGCAGCTCGATCATCGTGCCGACGTCATAGGCCAGCGTCACGCCCGTTTCGTGCGCGACGGCTTGCGCCGCGTCGACGATCACCTTGCGGAGAATGTCGAACTCGCGGCGATAAGCGACAAACGGGATCATGACTTCCGGCCGGACCGGGTTGCCAGTCTTACGTCCGGCGTTAACGGCGGCTTCAAAGATGGCGCGCGCTTGCATGCCGGTGATCTCTGGGAATTTGATCCCGAGCCTGCAGCCGCGGAAGCCGAGCATTGGGTTGAATTCCTCAAGCTCGGCCACCCGCGCCTTCAGCCGCACAAGATCCATGCCCAGTGCGGCGGCGACTTGGGCGGCTTCGCGATCTTCGTGCGGCAAGAATTCGTGCAGCGGCGGATCGAGCAAGCGGATCGTCACCGGCAGCCCGGCCATGATCTCAAACAGCTCTTCGAAATCCGCGCGTTGCATCGGCAGCAGTTTGGCGAGCGCTTGCGTGCGGCCCTCTTCGGCATCGGCGCAGATCATTTCGCGGACCGCGAGAATGCGGCCCTCCTCGAAAAACATGTGCTCGGTCCGGCACAGGCCGATACCCTCGGCACCAAACTGGCGGGCCTGGCGGGCGTCGCGCGGCGTATCGGCGTTTGTGCGCACACGCATCCGCCGCGCCTCATCAGCCCAGCCCATGACCGTCGCAAACGTGCCCGACAGTTGCGGCGGGCGCAGCTTGGCCTTGCCCGCAAACACACGGCCCGACCCGCCGTCGATGGTAATGATATCGCCGGAACGGAAGGTGCGCTGACCAGCCCGCATCGTTCCAGCGTTCGGATCGATCTTGAGTGAGCCCGCGCCCGACACGCAGGGGCGGCCCATGCCGCGCGCCACCACCGCTGCGTGGCTGGACATACCGCCCCGCGCCGTCAGCACGCCGGCGGCTGCATGCATGCCGTGGACATCTTCGGGGCTGGTCTCCGGGCGAACCAGAATGACGTCTTTGCCCTTGGCCTTGAGCGCTTCCGCCATCTCGGCGTGAAACACGATCTCGCCACACGCGGCGCCGGGTGAAGCCGGCAACCCCTTGGCGATCAGATCATGCTCAGCGTCCGGATCGATCGCCGGGTGAAGCAGCTGATCAAGCGCCATCGGCTCGACGCGCAGCACCGCCTCGTCGCGCGTAATGACACCCTCGGCCGCCATATCGACCGCGATTTTCAGCGCGGCCTCTGTAGTGCGCTTGCCAGACCGCGTTTGCAGCAGCCAGAGCCGCCCGAGCTGAACCGTGAATTCAACATCCTGCATATCGCGATAGTGACCTTCGAGCGTGTCGAAGATCTGCGTCAGCTCTCGAAAGGTCTCCGGCATCGTCGCTTCGAGCGAGATATCGGCATCATCGCCGACCGTGC
>JANMOL010000197.1:0-18354 GCA_031369245.1 Hyphomicrobium sp.
GAACTCAGCATCACGACCAGCCCTCGCAGCGTCTCTCCCCGGCTTTGGATCGCCAAGCGACTTCAGGTGAACGTACTCGATACCAGCATTATCTAGCGCAGAACTGATCGCTGTTTTAGAAAAACCCTTTCGACGCGAAAGCGGCAATTCCCGAACGTCTATTACTTGCTTGACCCCATTCGACGAGAGCGTTGCAATGAACGAAACTAACGTGACCCCTTCGTAACCGATTGTTGCAATGACTGGCACGACGAAGCCCCCGGTTACCTGCTCGATCCGACTAGAATCACGGCTTCGATCCCCTGGCAAGCGCGGATTACTCATTTGTCGACAGTGTGTCCAAGCGTTACTCAGAAGACTCTTGGCCCCTTGACCCCTTCACATTTGCGCGCGGTCCAGCAGCTTCTTGGCCACGCCGACATCTCAACAACCGAGATTTATACCCACGTGCTGCAAGAACGGCTGAAAAAACTGGTCAACGAGCATCATCCGCTGGCGAAGAAATAGCGGACACGTTCGAGAGCGGCTGCTAGCGTCCCCAACAACAACCATGGACGAGGGAGCCCGCCGATGAGCCGCCTTTACGGAGACAACCACCGCGCTATGCAGATGGCGTTCGACACGCGCGGTATGGCTGATCGCATCGAGACGATCGCCGTCAAGCCCGAAGTTGACGATATGGCGCGCGGCTTCATCGAAAGCCGCGACATGTTTTTTCTAACGACCATCGATCACATGGGCCGGCCGACGGTGTCCTATAAGGGCGGCACGCCCGGGTTCGTCAAAGTGCTCGATGCCCAGACCATCCTGTTTCCGAGCTACGACGGCAACGGCATGTATCTGTCGATGGGCAACATCTCCGGCAACCCTGAGATTGGCATTCTGTTCATCGATTTCGAGAAGCCGTTCCGTTTGCGCCTGCAGGGCCGCGCCGAAGTTATCGTCAGCGGACCAGACGTCGCGATGTTCAAAGATGCCGAAATGGCGATCAAGGTCAAAGTCCACGAAACCTGGATGAATTGCCCGCGCTATTTGCATCGCTTCGAGAAAATCGAATCGTCGCGCTATGCGCCGGGCGTCGAAGCCGAGACGCCGTTCTGCGAATGGAAGCGCATCGACGGCTTGCAGGATGTGGTGCGCGCCAGCGAACGCGCGCATGTCGAAAAAGTCGGCACGACGACGATCGATGATTGGATGGGCAAGGTCATGACCGGCGACAAGGGGGCATGACCTCCGCTCCATTGCAGAAATCCTCAAGCGCCGTTGGCTTTGGCGGGCGGCCGGCCGGGCTGCGGGCGCTGTACTTCACCGAGCTGTGGGAGCGCTTTTCGTATTACGGAATGCGGGCGCTGCTGGTGCTGTTCATGGTCGCGCCGATTGCCGATGGCGGCTTGGGGTTTGCCAACAAGGACGCGGGTCTATTGTACGGCAACTACACGATGGCTGTGTACATGCTGGCCATTCCCGGCGGGTTCATCGCCGACCGGCTGCTCGGCGCCAAACGGGCGGTGATGATCGGCGGCAGCGCTATTGCCCTTGGGCACTACGCGCTGGCGGTGCCATCGCTGATCACATTCTACGCGGGCCTGATATTGATCGCGCTTGGCACGGGCTTGTTCAAACCCAATATCTCGGCGCTGGTCGGCGCGCTCTATGCCCGTGACGATGACCGGCGCGATGCCGGCTTTTCACTGTTTTATATGGGCATCAACATCGGTGCGTTTCTGGCGCCGCTGGTGACGGGAACGCTGGCGCAAAGTGCGGCGTTCAAATCGTGGCTGAGCAGCGCGGGCTTTGATCCAACCAAAAGCTGGCATTGGGGCTTTGCCGCCGCGGGCGTTGGCATGACATTGGCTATTGCAACCTTTGCGATGCGGGTGCGTGACCTTCAAAATCCGGATGCGCTGAGCGACACGGCTGAGGCGCCACATGGCGCAGCATTCTGGCGTCAAGCCGCCGCAATTACGGTTGGAACATTTGCGTTGCTCGGGCTGGCAATGCTGTCTGATCTCGACGGTTACGCCAATCTGCGCTGGCTGTTCCTGGCGTTGCCGATTGCTGGTATCGTCTATGCTGCGCGTCAGCCGGGCGAGGATGCTGAACGTCTTGCAGCGATTGGTGTGCTGTTCATTGCCGCTATGATTTTTTGGGCGGTGTTCGAACAAGCCGGGACCACGATTTCGCTGTTTGCCGATCAGCTGACGCGCACGGAAATCGCGGGCGTTGGATTTCCGTCGACATGGTTTCAGTCCGTCAATCCGATTTTTGTTATTCTGCTGGCACCGGTTTTTGCAGCGTTGTGGATGCGGCTCGGATCGCGGCAGCCAGGTCCAGCGATCAAATTCGCGCTCGGGCTAGTGTTGCTGGCTGCCTCCTTCCTGCTGATGGTGCCGGCCGCCCAGCTGGCAGCCACAGGCCGCGTCTCGCCGCTCTGGCTCGCGGGACTATTTTTTCTGCAGACGGCCGGCGAATTGCTGATCAGCCCTGTTGGCTTGTCGGCCATGACACGGCTGGCGCCGGCCCGCATGACCGGTTTGGTGCTCGGCATCTGGTTCTTGGCAGCCGCATTCGGCAACAAGCTGGCAGGCGTGTTCGGCGGCGGCTTTACGAGTGACGATCCAGCGGGCCTTGCCACCGCCTTTGCGACACAAGCCGCTGCTGTGCTGGCCGCGGCCGTCGTGCTGTTTGCGGTCGCACCCTGGGTCAAAAAGCTTTCTGAAAGCGCGCGTTAACTGGATGCGCTCAGTGGACTATTCACCGCTCGCCCTATGCCGCCTTGACACCCCCAGTATTCGAGGGTGATTGTCGGCAAAATTTGGGCTCGCTGGCTGCGCTGGAGCTCTCAGGCCCTCACCTCTCAAGCCTTCACGTCTTGGGCCCTCACGTCTTGAAAGGTTTTTTTGTGAGCACGACGAGCAATCTCCGCACCTACCTGGATTTCGAGAAGCCGATCCTCGAACTCGAAAACAAGGTGGCTGAGCTGAAGGCGCTGCAACAGAACGGCAAGGGGCCGCAGATTGCCGACGAGATCACCAAGCTGGAGCAGAAAGCCAAGGCAGCACTCGTTGATACCTATAACAAGCTGACGCCGTGGCAGAAAACTCTGGTGGCGCGCCATCCGGAGCGGCCGCACTGCCTCGAGTTCGTCACCGCCTTGATCGAAGACTTTACGCCGCTCGCCGGTGACCGCTATTTCGCCGAAGACGAAGCCATCGTTGCCGGCATCGGCCGGTTTCGCGGCCGCTCCGTGCTGGTGCTCGGCCACGAGAAGGGTTCCGATACCGAAAGCCGGATCAAGCACAATTTCGGGATGGCAAAGCCCGAGGGCTACCGTAAGGCCGTGCGCTTGATGGAGATGGCGGATCGCTTCAATCTGCCGGTGATCACGTTTATCGACACGCCGGGCGCTTATCCCGGCATCGGCGCGGAAGAACGCGGGCAGGCCGAGGCGATTGCGCGCTCAACGGAGTGCTGCCTCAAGGTCGGCGTGCCGATCGTTGCCGTGGTTGTCGGCGAAGGCGGATCTGGTGGCGCGATAGCGATTGCGACGGCCAACCGAATCCTGATGCTCGAGCACGCGATTTATTCGGTGATCTCGCCTGAGGGCGCGGCGTCGATCATTTGGCGCGACAGCAACAAGAAAGAAGAAGCCGCGACCAACATGAAAATCACGGTGCAGGACCTCGACCAGCTCGGGGTCATCGATTCAATCATCAAGGAGCCGATTGGCGGGGCGCATCGCGACCGCGATTCGGTCATCATCGCCACCGGCAACGCGATCGCCCGCGTTCTGGCCGAATTCGACGGCAAATCTCCAGACGAGATCCGCAAACAGCGCCATGAGCGGTTTTTGACCATCGGCCGGTAGGGGCTTTGCCGGCCGCAGCCTTGTGCCCTGGCTGTGTGTCCGGGCCGTGTGTCCTGGCTGTGTGCCCTGCCCGCGCCGCATTCCTCCACATAGTTGGGTCGAAGTGCCGGGACGGCGGCTTGACAGGGTGGCGGCGGGCGCCGAAAAAGCTGAATTTTTGCTGCGCGTTAGCTTGATTTTTGTGAGACCGCACAGGGCGGGAGAGGCGTGCTAATCCCTTGCGTCCCTAGGCCTGCGGGCATCAGGCTGCGGCTAGCCCATTCAAGACGGCCACGGCGAGAAGGTTGGAGATTGACACAGCGCGCGACGAGACAGGGGTGGACCGCGATGGCTGCGGGGGCGGTGGCGGCCTTGGCGCTCTCGGCCTGTTCGAGCGCGCCGGTGATCCCCGCGCCATCGGAAGTTCCGCTCGCCAAAGACACGCTGGCTCTGCTGGCGAAAAAAGGTATGCAGCCTGGCTCGCCGGTATTCGTGCGCGTATTCAAGGAAGAGTCTGAACTCGAGATTTGGAAGCAGCGCGACGACGGCCGGTTCTATCATTTCAAAACCTACCCGATCTGTACCTGGTCGGGTGAGCTTGGCCCAAAGCTGGTCAAGGGCGACAAGCAGGCGCCCGAAGGTTTTTATACCATCACGCCGACGCTGATGAACCCCAACTCAAAATTCTATCTGTCGTTCAATCTCGGCTATCCGAACGCTTACGACCGGACGCTGGCGCGCACCGGCGATAGCGTGATGGTGCACGGCAAATGCCGTTCGGCTGGCTGCTACGCCATGACCGACGCACTGATGGAAGAGATTTACGGATTGACCCGTGAATCACTGAAGGCCGGGCAGTCGAGCTTTCAACTGCACGCCATGCCGTTCCGCATGACGGACGCGCGCATGGCGTCGATGAAAGCCAACAAGTGGTTTCCGTTCTGGAAAACGCTGAAGCAGGGCTACGACCACTTCGAGCAGCACCGCATTCCGCCCACTGTGGCGGTCTGTGAGCGGCGCTATGTCGTCAACGTCGTTCCACCCCAGAGCCGGGTTGAGGCCGATCAATTTTGCCCGGTCTTCCAGCGTCCGGTGATCGCCGCGTTTACCCCGCTGCCCGAAATGCCGGAAACCGAGGTGGCGAATGGCAACAAGTTCAAAGGCGTCGTCGATCCCGATGTGGAACCGACACTGGCCGAGATCAGCGCTGTCAAAAATGGCAGCGCGCCCGTGACCACCGGCTCACCGCCTCCGTTCGTCAACGCTCAACAATAGTTGTTCCCGCGTGACAGGCTCCACACCGGCTGCACAGACCGTTCCCGCCGTCCCGCCACGCCGCTCAAGGCGGCGCTGGCTGCGATCGGTTTTGCTCCTTGCCTTTGTCGTCGCGGCGGGTTTTGCCACCGTCCTGGCGCCGCTCTGGCTGCCGCGGACCGGCAACGACGATGACAGCATCATTGCACAGGAACGCGCGCAGCGATTGTTCCGGGCCAGCTGGGGCATGGCGCTGCCGGGCACACCCGATCTTGCCAACCTGCCGCGCCGTCTGGCCGAAAATGGCCTGACGAAAGGCGCGCCGATTTTAATGCGGATTTTCAAGCGCGAGTTCGAGCTTGAATTGTGGATGCAGCGCGATGGCCTGTTCCACCGGTTCGCCACCTACCCGATCTGCCGCTGGTCGGGTCAGTTGGGACCAAAGCTGCAACAAGGCGACCACCAAGCTCCCGAGGGCTTTTATACGGTCGATGCCAAAGCGCTCAATCCGAACAGCCGCTGGTACCGCTCCTTCGATCTTGGCTATCCCAATGCCTATGATCGCGCCTTGGGCCGGACCGGGTCGCTGATCATGGTCCACGGCGGATGCGCATCGGTTGGATGTTTCGCGATGACCAATGCCCAGATGGACGAAATCTGGCGCTTGGTGACAGCCGCGCTCGACGGCGGGCAAAAGCGCTTTCAGGTGCAAGTCTACCCGTTCCGGCTTTCGGATGACGCCTTGGCGCGGTCCGCTGGGCACCCGGCGGAAGTCTTCTGGCGGACCCTCAAACGCGGCAACGATCTGTTTGAGGCCAGCCTGCTGCCACCGCGCGTTCAGGTCTGTCAGGGCCGCTACAGCTTCGAACCCGCAGCCGTCGGCCTGCCGCCCGATAGCCCGATCGACAACCGGTGCCCGGCTGCCACGCCAAAGAGTTAAGCATCATCATAGACTTGAGTTGTCTGTGGTTGTCGGCAAAATGCCACTTCGAAAACTCTGGCGGCGGACGTATTGTCCGATCGGAATTCTTGGGGTCGCTACAGTCCCTTCACTCGGTCACGGGGCGTCGATGGCGTTTAACGTCGCGCAGGTCTGGCAACGCGCTGCAGTGGCCATCGCCGCTGTGCTGTTTGCCACGCCCGCGCTTTCGCTGGTCATTGAATTGAAGGACGTCGCAGCCGATCGCGTCGAACGCCAGCGCTTGGCCGCTGCCGGCGCGCTTCCGCTGCCCGGCACGCCCAATGTCGCCATCCTCGGCGAACGGCTCAGAGAAAAAGGCGTGCAGCTGTCCGCGCCGATCCTGATCCGGGTGTTCAAATCAGAATCCGAACTCGAGATCTGGAGCGAGAGAGACGGCAGCTATGTGCTGTTTGCGACGTATCCGATCTGTCACTGGTCCGGCACCGTCGGCCCGAAATTACGGACCGGCGACAAGCAGGCGCCTGAAGGCTTTTATACGCTGACCCGGTCGCAGATCCGCCACGTCGGGCGCTGGCCGAAATCACTCAATATCGGCTTTCCCAATGTGCTTGATCAATCGCAGGCGCGCACCGGTGACAACATTCTGATCCACGGCGGGTGTTCATCGGTCGGGTGCTTTGCGATGACCAACCCGGTCATGGATGAGATCCACCAGATCACCGAGGCAGCGGTTGATGGCGGCCAGAACTATGTGCCGGTGCATGTGTTTCCGTTCCGTATGACGCCGTCCGGCATGACCGAGCACACCGGATCGCCGTGGATGCCGTTCTGGGAAAATCTGAAACAAGGCTACGACGCGTTCGAGGCCTGGAAGCGTCCGCCGGTCGTCAGTATTTGCGATGGCCGGTACGCGTTCCAGCAGACCGAGGGCGGCGTCACTTCTGGCGCGCTGCAAGTGTGCGCGCCGACGCTGACGGGCATTCGTGAGCAGGACGATTGGCTGCGCACGGTTCCCGCCCCGACGGCACCACGGCTCGATGGCCAAACGCAGCACCGGCCAGCACAGCCCAAGCTCGACGGCGCGAAATCGACAGAGCTGCTGCATCGTGACCGGCTCAACCTTCGCTGCGACCTGTCGCGCCCAAGCTGCCGCCGCCATGCGGCGTTGCAGACCCGCATGGCGCACAAGCGCGCGGTGATCGCTGAACGCGCCTTGCGCCGGGGCGAACGGTCCAATCGGCCGCAGGGCTAAACCTTCGCTTGCAGCCAGCGCTGTGGATACCTTAGAGCCTGGGTCTCTAAAGCGGCACGATTGAGAAGGCAGGCCATGGCTGACAAAGTTAAACTATCGAACCGCATTGAATACTTACTTGAGCAAGCGCTGTTTGCCTCGCGCTGGCTGCTGGCGCCGTTCTATTTCGGCCTCGCCATCTCGCTTTTTATTCTGCTGATCACGTTTCTCAAAGAGATCGGCCACCTGGCGCTGCATGCCTTCACGCTGGCTGAGTCCGACGTGATCCTCGGCTTGCTGACGCTGGTCGATCTGGCGCTGACCGGATCGCTGCTGATCATCGTGATCTTTTCGGGCTATGAGAACTTTGTCTCAAGAATCGACCACAGTGAACACAAAGACTGGCCCGAGTGGATGGGCACGATCGACTTTAGCGCCCTGAAGCTCAAGCTGATGTCGTCGATTGTTGCGATCTCGGGGGTGCAGCTTTTGAAGCAGTTCATGGCGCTGAAAGCCGTCACGCCGGAGAACGAGCGCTTGCTGTTTTGGCTGGTGATCATCCACCTGGTGTTCGTAGTCTCAAGCGTGCTGCTGGCGCTGTCCGACCGGATCGCCGGCCATGGCAACGGTCACAGCGCGGACGCCGCCATGCCGGCAGCCGGCGTGGATAAGAGCACACAGCCCGCCAGTCACTGAGCCGGCAAAACACAGCACAAAACAACAGACCGTTCGGACAAACCGCGTCAGTCCATCTTGCCGTGGCAGTGCTTGTATTTTTTGCCGGAGCCGCACGGGCAAGCGGCGTTACGCGCCACCCGGCCCCAGGTCGCTGAGTCATTGGGATCGACGTCGCCGTCGCTCCTGCGGACCTGCAACGGCGCGCGCTTTTCAGGTTCTGGCGGAGCAAAGCGGCGGGCCCGCGCGCCAGCCAGTGCTGCATCGGCCATCGCCAGTTCCGGGTCGAATTCGTCGAGACCGGTCGAGGCATCAACGTGATGGGCTTCCATCGGCGGCAGTTCGACCGGCTGCAGGGCTGGCTGCTCTTCGGCTGGCGCCAACTCAACGTGCATCAACTGGCCGGTGACGTTCTCGCGCAGCCGTCCGAGCATGCTTTCAAACAACACGAAGGCCTCGCTCTTGTATTCGTTGAGCGGATCGCGCTGCCCGTACGCGCGGAAGCCGATGACCTGGCGCAAATGCTCCAGCGTCACGAGATGCTCGCGCCAGAGATGGTCGAGCGTCTGCAGCAGCACCATTTTTTCGATTTGCCGATAAAGGTCGCCGCCGAGTTCCGCTGACTTGGATGCGGCCTGCGCGTCGACGGCGCTGGCCAGCCGCTCTTTCATTTGTTCGTCTGCAATGCCTTCTTCGGCGGCCCAATCTTCGGCCGGAATATCGAGCGCGAAGATGTTTTGCACATCCTCGCGCAGGCCCTTGGCATTCCATTGCTCAGCGTAGGCTGCCGGCGGGATGTGGCGCGTGACAAGTTCTTCGGCCAACTGGCGCCGCAGATCGGCAACGGTATCGGACACGTCGTCCTGGCCCATGATATCGAGGCGCTGTTCAAAGATGACCTTGCGCTGATCGTTCATGACGTCGTCGTATTTCAAGATTTGCTTGCGGATGTCGAAGTTGCGCTGCTCGACCTTTTTCTGCGCGGTCTCGAGCGATTTGTTCATCCACGGATGGGTGATCGCTTCGCCTTCCTTGAGGCCAAGCGTTTGCAGCACCTTGTCCATGCGCTCGGAGCCGAAGATGCGCATCAGGTCATCGTCGAGCGCGAGATAAAACTTCGAGCGCCCAGGGTCACCTTGGCGGCCCGAACGGCCGCGCAGCTGATTGTCGATCCGGCGGCTTTCGTGACGCTCGGTTGCGAGCACGTAAAGCCCGCCGGCATCGAGCGCCATCTTCTTCTTGCCGGCAATGTCGGTCACGAGTTCGGCGCGTTGGGCTTTGATCTGATCGTCAGTTGGCGCGCTGCCGTTGGCCGTCGTTTCCGTGATCCAGTCGCGCAGCCGGTATTCGGCGTTGCCGCCCAGCTGAATGTCGGTGCCGCGGCCCGCCATGTTGGTTGCAATCGTGACCGCGCCGGGCACACCGGCCTGCGCGACGATGCTGGCTTCCTGCTCGTGATAGCGGGCGTTCAAGACTTTATGCTCGACCGGGTCGCCCTTGCTGCTGGCCAGCTTGACGAGGCTGTCACCGGCTTCGGTCAGGTAGGTCCGCAGCTCATCGTCTTTGCCCGGCTTCAAGGCTTCGGCCTGCTCCAGCAACGTTTTTCCGAGGCCGCGGATATAGTCGTGATCTTTCAGCAATTCCGATAGCTGTTCGGATTTTTCAATGGATGTCGTGCCAACCAGGATCGGCTGGCCGCGGCCTTTGGCGTCGGCGATCGACTGCACGATGGCTGCCAGCTTTTCTTTTTGCGTGCGGTAGATTTCGTCATCGTCATCCTGGCGCTTGACGATTACGTTGGTTGGTATCTCGATCACTTCGAGGCCGTAGATATCCATGAACTCGCTGGCTTCCGTCATCGCCGTACCGGTCATGCCGGCGAGCTTTTTGTAGAGACGGAAATAGTTTTGGAAGGTGATCGACGCGAGCGTCTGGTTTTCGGGCTGGACATCGACGTGCTCTTTGGCTTCGAGCGCCTGATGGAGGCCTTCCGAGTAGCGCCGGCCGGGCATCATGCGGCCGGTGAATTCGTCGATGATGACGACCTGACCGCCTTTGACGATGTAGTCCTTATCGCGCTGGAACAGCTTGTGGGCCTTGAGGGCCTGCGTGATGTGGTGAACGATGGTGACGTTCTCGATGTCGTAAAGCGTGCCCTTGAGCATGTCGGCTGCGCCCAGCAGCCGTTCCATTTTCTCGTTGCCGGCTTCGGATAGCGAAACCTGACGCTGCTTTTCGTCGAGATCGAAATCTTCGGGCTCGATCGCCTTCATCAGCGCGTCAATCGATTGATAAAGATCGGCGCGGTCTTCGAGGGGGCCTGAGATGATCAGCGGCGTGCGCGCTTCGTCGATCAAAATGGAATCGACCTCGTCGACGATCGCGAAGCCGTGGCCGCGCTGGACCATGTCGTCGTTGCGCATCTTCATGTTGTCGCGCAGATAGTCGAAGCCAAGCTCGTTATTGGTGCCGTAGGTGACGTCACAGGCGTAGGCGGCCTTGCGCTCTTCGTCGCTCATATCGTGGACGATAACGCCAACCGTCAGGCCGAGAAACCGGTAGACTTGACCCATCCACTCGCTGTCGCGCTTGGCTAGGTAGTCGTTGACGGTGACGACGTGGACGCCTTTGCCGGTCAGGGCGTTTAGATAAACCGGCAGCGTCGCAACAAGAGTTTTACCTTCGCCGGTCTTCATCTCGGCGATGTCGCCTTGATGCAGCACCATGCCGCCGATCATCTGCACGTCGAAATGGCGCTGGCCGAGTGACCGCTTGGCGGCTTCGCGCACGGTCGCAAAAGCCGGCACAAGCAGGTCTTCGAGATCGGCGCCATCGCGCAGCTGCTGGCGGAACGCTTCGGTGCGGCCGCGCAACGCCTCATCGCTGAGCTTTTCGATCTCGGACTCAAGCTCATTGATGGCTGCAACGCGCGGCCGGAAAATCTTGACCTTCCGCTCGTTGGATGAACCGAAAAACTTAGAAGCAAGGCCGCCAAGCGAAAGCATGGTCTATGAGTCCTAAAGGGTTCTGGTCCAGCACGCTGCCGGTCCGGTCGGTCGTGCGAAATGCCGTCTCTCGTTCCCGGGTCAGTTCAGCAAAAAACGCGCGGCGCGCTGTCTCGCCACGCCCGCTTGCTCAGCGCCTTTGGCCGGATATCAACGCCTGCGGGAGTGACCTCGATTACGTAACCGAGTTCCTCCCCGTTTCAAGCCGGTGACATAAGAACTCAGCCCCTCAGATGTCAATGTTCCAGGCGCCAAAATAGCCATTGAGGCGCGGGCCTTGCCGCTGTCTAAATATTAACTTGGCTTTAGCCGGACGGGGGTCTATCGAGCGCAACGAAAAGGCAGCCTTTGTCAGTGCCTTGCCGTGCCTCTTTGGCGCGCCGCCGTGCCGCATTTGGCACCCCGGCCGCGGGCGGCGCGTCCGATCAATCCCCGGCCTAAAGGAGCCTGCCTTGAAGACGCGTCTTGCTCAGACAGTTCTGACCCTTGCGTTGGCCAGCACCGTGATCACAGCGCTGCCGCAGCTGGCCCGCGCCGAAAGCAAGGTGGTGGCGACCATCGACGGCAAGCCCGTCACCGACGCTGACTTGGCCATCGCCGAAAGCGAAATCGGCGCCGATATGGGGTCCATGCCGGCCGCGCAAAAGAAAATGTCGCTGCTCGAATTTCTGATCGACAACCAGCTGTTCGCGGAGGCCGCTGAGAAAGAAAAGCTCGGCCAGGGTCCCGATTTCGAGACCAGGCTGACTTACCTGAAGCGGCGCGCGCTGCGCGAGTTGTATTTCGAAAAGGTCATCAAGGCGTCCGTCAGCGACGCCGACGCCCGCAAAATGTACGATGACCAGGTTAGACTGATCAAGCCGGAAGAGGAAGTTTCGGCCCG
Organism: Hyphomicrobium sp.; assembly: GCA_031369245.1. GTDB lineage: Bacteria > Pseudomonadota > Alphaproteobacteria > Rhizobiales > Hyphomicrobiaceae > Hyphomicrobium_B. The sequence continues at coordinate 11,818 of JANMOL010000197.1, forward strand.
GCACATTCTGGTTGAAACCGAAGATAAGGCCAAAGAACTTAAGGAAAAGATCAAGGCGGGCGGGGATTTCGTGGCGCTTGCCAAGGAAAATTCTAAGGATCCGGGATCGAAGGAAGATGGCGGAAATCTTGGCTATTTCGGCCATGGCCAGATGGTGCCGCAGTTCGAAGACATCGTCTTCAAGCTGGCGAAGGGCGACGTCTCCGACCCGGTCAAAACCCAGTTCGGCTGGCACCTCGTCAAGCTCGAAGACAAGCGTTTCAAGCAGCCGCCGGCGTTCGATATCGTCAAGGACCGGCTGATCCAGTCGCAGCTGCTGCAGAAGGCGCAGCAGTCGGCTGTGGCACTGCGCGCTCAGTCGAAGATTGAATTTGTCGATCCGGAAATCAAGGCGGCCATTGAAGAGCGCAACAAGGCGCTTGATGCAGCCGCCAAGCCAGCCGAGGCCAAACCGGCCGAGAAAAAGTAATCGCGCACGTCATCTTGGCTGTCACAAAACTGGAATTCGCAGCGGGCCGCTTGATTTGAGCGGCCCGATCTGTTTTTGGGGTGGTCGTATTCGCGCTCGCCGGAGATCCCACGCCCATGGGTAAGACCCCAACGCCATCGCCGTTCGCGCCTGCCGCTCCCGCGGTTCTGCCACCGATCGACGGGGTGCGGTTTGCCACTGCTGAAGCGGGTATTCGCTACAAGGGCCGGACCGACCTGCTGGTTGCGATGCTCGACAGCGGAACGGCAGCCGCCGGCGTGCTGACCCAGTCCAAAACCGCCTCGGCCCCTGTCTTGCTGTGCCGCAAGAACCTGAAAAAGGGCCAGGGCCGCATCCTCGTCGTCAATTCCGGCAATGCCAACGCGTTTACCGGCAAGCGCGGCCGCGACGCCGTCGATGTCACGGTGCAGCATGCAGCTGACGCCGCCGGATGCGCGGCCCATGAGGTCTTTGTGGCGTCGACCGGGGTGATCGGCGAGCCGCTCGATCCGTCGAAATTCGCGCACCGGCTGGCAGGCCTCGCCGAGAGCGCCGCGCCGGACGGGTTTGAAGCGGCAGCGCGCGCGATCATGACCACCGACACCTATCCCAAGCTCGCGACGCGGACGGCTGAGATCGGCGGCGTTTGCGTAACGATCAACGGCTTTTGCAAAGGCGCCGGCATGATCGCGCCCGACATGGCGACCATGTTATGCTTCCTATTCACCGATGCGGCGATCGCGCCGGCGGCACTGCAGGAGCTGGTGGCCGGGCATGCCCGGACGACGTTCAATTGCATGACGGTGGACGGCGATACCTCGACCAGCGACACCTGCTTGCTGTTTGCGACCGGTGCTGCCACCAAGCGCGGGCAAAAGCCCGTCGCCAAAGCCAAATCGAAAAAACTCAAAGCTTTCTCGGACGCCTTGCATGATCTGATGCGGGATCTGGCCATCCAAGTCGCCAAGGACGGCGAAGGTTTATCGAAGTTCGTCACCTTCGAAGTCGAGGGCGCAAAATCATGGGCTGCAGCACGCACGATTGCGTTAGCCTGCGCCAACTCCCCGATCCTCAAGACGGCGATCGCGGGCGAAGATCCGAATTGGGGCCGGGTCGTCATGGCCGTCGGCAAATCCGGCGAAGCGGCTGACCGCGACAAGCTGGCGATCTGGTTTGGTCCGCACTGCGTGGCGCGCGACGGCGAGCGGGCCGCGGAGTACGACGAGAAGACTGTCGCCCACTATATGAAGAACCGCGACATCGTTATTCGCGTGCACGCCGGTGTCGGCAAGGCCTCGGCCACGGTGTGGACCTGCGACCTGACGCACGACTACGTTTCGATCAACGCCGATTACCGGAGCTGAGGAGCGATCCCATGAATCCCGATTTCTGGCTGGAACGCTGGAAACAAAGCGACATCGGATTTCATCAGCTAAACGTTCAGCCCGCGCTCGCGCTGCACTGGGCCGCACTCGGTGTCGCGCTGGATGCTGCGGTGTTCGTGCCGCTGTGCGGAAAAAGCCTCGATCTCGTTTGGCTGGCCGGCCAAGGCCACCGCGTCATCGGGGCCGAATTATCGGAGCTGGCGGTCGATGCCTTTTTCAGCGAACACGGCTTGACGCCAGATGTTAAAATCGTTGACGGGTTTGTCGTTAAATCGGCCGAAGCGTTTGAGCTGTGGTGCGGTGATTTTTTCGCGCTGACACCCAAGCATGTTCCGGCAATCGCTGCAGCCTATGACCGCGCCGCGCTCGTCGCCATGCCGCCTGCTCTTCAGCCGCGCTATGCCGCAAAGCTTGCCGAACTTCTCAAACCGGACTCGCCGGTGCTGCTGATCGGGCTCGACTACAATACGGATGAAATGCAAGGACCGCCGTTCTCGACCCCTCAATCGCAGGTCAACGCCTTGTTCGCTGAGACGTTTGCCGTCTCGCTGATCGCTGCGCACGACGGATTGGCGAAAAGCCAGCACTTGTCCAAGCGCGGCGTGACGCGGCTTGAAGAAGCCAGTTACCGGCTGCGCCGGCGCGCATGAAACCTGTTGTGCTGGTTGCAGCCGTAGCCCTGGTCGATACCGAAAGTCGCGTGCTGATTGCCCAGCGCCCGGCGGGCAAATCGATGGCCGGGCTGTGGGAGTTTCCCGGCGGCAAGGTGGAGCCCGGCGAAACGCCGGAAGCAACGCTGGTGCGCGAACTCAAGGAAGAACTCGGTATCGATGTCTGTTTGAGCTGCATCGCGCCGTTCAACTTTGCGAGCCACAACTACGAGACGTTTCATCTGCTGATGCCGCTGTATCTGTGCCGGACGTGGGAGGGCACCGTCGCGCCGCGCGAAAACCAAAAGGTTGAATGGGTGCGCGCGCTGCACTTGTCGCGCTATCCGATGCCGCCCGCCGACCTGCCGCTTATTCCTTGGTTGCGCGACCTGCTCGGCTAAAGCCTGCCACATCACCCGCTCAATGCTCCGGCACGCCCAGCGCTTCGGACAGCCGCATCTTGGCCGAGCCCGGCGCCAGCGGTTTCTGTTGGCTTTCGTGCGGAACCCAGGCCGTCAGCGTGATGATTTCAAAGGTGGCCGGGATACGCTCGTCCGCCTGCTCAAAGCGCTCGCGGTAGACTTCGGCTGCGCGGCAAAACAAACCGCGGGTCGCGGGCACGCGGCGGCGGGCGGCCAGCATGTTACTCGCGCCCATGGCCTTGATCTCGCGCATCAAGGCCAACGGCGATGGGTACGTGACGCGCACGACATCGCTATCGGCCACCGGCAGCGCAAAGCCAGCGCGTTGCAACAGGCCACCCAACTCCCGCACGTCGGCGAACGGCGCCACGCGCGGAGACGCGCCGCCGCAGATCTCGTCTTCGGCGACAATCCAAGCCTCGCGCAATTCTTTCAAGGTTTCACCGCCCAGCACGGCTGCCAGAAACAGCCCGTCCGGTTTGAGAGCGCGCCGGGCCTGCACCAAGACGCCGGGAAGATCATTGACGAGGTGCAGCGATAGCCCCGAGACGATCAGATCGAGGCTGGCCTGTGCGAACGGAAGCGCCTCTTCGTCGGCCAGCAGGCTCGGCCCGTCGCATTGCGACAACAGATCCGCCGACGCATCCACGTTGGTCATCGACCCGACGTTTGGCAGCGTGCGCAGCTGCCGTGCGATGACACCGTGGTACGCGCCGAGACATACGGCATTAGAAAATTGCCGTTGAACGATGCCGATCCGTTCGGCAAAGTCCTCGGCAACGCGAGCCAGAAGGTAGTCGTGCTTGACGGCTGCCGTCGCGACCCGGTTACGGCGGCGGCGCAAAAGCGTGCGATCGAAAATGGCCGGCGGGCCTGACATCGTGATAAGTGGCAGCCTCTCGCAGCCGGGCTTTGGCGGCGGCTCAGGGTTTCAGATGGCTATAGGAAACACGATCAGTCCTGACGCGCAATCCGCCGACGCGCTCGAGGGCGACGATGCCGCGCTGGACGGCCCGATCGGGCCGCCAAAGCGCTCGCGGCTGCGGGCCGCTTGGCAGGCGGCGCTTGATATGGTTTTGCCGCCACTGTGCCTTGGATGCCAGACGCGGCTGGTGACGCACGACGCGCTGTGCCCGGCCTGCTGGCGGCAGATCGATTTCATTCGGGCGCCGCTGTGCGATAGGCTCGGCCTACCGCTGCCGTTTGATACCGGCGGCGTGATGATTTCGGCGGCCGCCGCTGCCAATCCGCCCGATTATGACCGTGCGCGCGCAGTCGCCCGGTTTGACGGCCTGATGCGCGATCTGGTGCACGATTTGAAGTTTAACGACACGCACGATGCCCGCCGGCTTTTTGGCCGTTGGCTGAGCGAAGCGGGCCGCGACGTGATCGCGGACGCCGAGGTGATCGTTCCAATCCCGCTGGCCCGCTGGCGGCTGTTAACCCGGCGCTTCAACCAGGCGCAGCTGCTGGCGCGCGAGGTTGGCCGCCACACGGGCCTGCCCGTTGCGCCGCTGGCGCTGATCCGCACGCGCACCACGGCCAGTCAAGTTGGGCTGTCGCGCGCCGAGCGGACCCGCAACGTGGCCGGTGCATTCACGGTGACAGCGCGCGCAAAGCCGCTCATTTCCGGCAAATCGGTGCTGTTGATCGACGATGTCATCACCACGGGCGCGACCCTGTCGGCGGCCGCACGCGCGCTCAAAAAAGCCGGGGCAGCACGCGTCGATGTGCTGGCATTGGGGCTTGTCAGTCACGGCGGGACCTGAGATCGGCGGCTCGTGCGGGCTTTTTCCGCGGCACAGACGCGCAAAACTTGCCTCTAGTGTTGCACCGGCGTCTGAAAGCGCTAGGTTTCGAGTCGCACCATGAGGCCTTAACAGCGGCGAGACGGATATGCCCAAGGTCAAGGTCTATACTGCCGGCAACTGCTGCTATTGCCATATGGCGAAGGACTTGCTTCGCCGGAAAGGCACCACCTTCGAGGAAGTCGATGTGACGGGCCGGGCCGACCTCAGGGCCGACCTGTGTACGCGCACCGGTGGACGCAATACGGTGCCGCAAATTTGGATCGGCGATCTTCATGTCGGTGGTTGCGATGATTTGCTGGCGCTCGAGCGTTCGGGTCAACTCGACACGCTGCTGATCCGCTAGGCCGCGCTGGCGCTCGACGAGGCTCTATTTTTTCGCATTTTATGCGACGAACCGGTGGCCACTTCGCCGGAAAATTCTTTAGGCTCAATCCGATCTCATGGCGCAATCGTCCAACACCGTTCCATTCCGCGCCGGCCTCGTCCAGCTCTGTTCCGGCCGGGATGTGGCAGCCAACGTGCGGGCGGCCCTCGATCTGATCCGGGCTGCCGCACAGGCCGGTGCGCACTATATCCAGACGCCCGAAGTGACGACGCTGATGGAGCTCGAGCGCGCACGGCTGTTCGCCGAACTGGAACCGGAGCCTGACAATACGGCCCTTGCGGCGTTCACCGAGGCGGCGCGGTCGCACAAAGTGTGGCTGCACATCGGCTCGATGGGCGTGAAACTCGACAATGGCTTGATTGCCAACCGCTCGTTCCTCATTGCGCCCAACGGCAGCATCGCGGCGCGCTATGACAAGATCCATATGTTCGATGTCGATCTGGGCAACGGCGATGTTTATCGCGAGAGCGAGAGTTATGCGCCCGGCAGCAAAGCGGTCATTGCCGAATTGCCGTGGGGGCCGCTGGGCCTGACGATTTGCTACGATTTGCGCTTTCCCGCGTTGCATCGCGCCTTGGCCCAGGGCGGCGCCAAATTTATCGCGGTTCCGGCCGCGTTTACGAAAATCACCGGCGAAGCCCACTGGCACACGCTGTTGGCGGCGCGGGCAATCGAGGCGCAGTCTTTTGTCTTCGCAGCAGCTCAGGGCGGGCGCCACGAAAACGGCCGCGAAACCTTCGGCCACAGTCTGATCGTCTCGCCGTGGGGGCAAATACTGGCCGACGGCGGGCGAGATCCGGGCGTTGTGATCGCGGACATCGATTTGAGTGTTCTAGACGATGTACGCCGCCGCTTGCCGTCGCTGACCCACGACCGGGCATTTGAAGTGGTGCGCGCGTCGCGTCCCGTCACCTGAACCATAGGATGAAGACGCTTGGATCCGTTTCGCGGGATCAGGTTTTTGAAATGACCGTGAGCGTGTAATCGACCGCGTGCGGTAAGCTGCCCGTACGGTAGCTTGGCTCGGTCGATCCCGCCGGTATCCAAAAATAATTCGGCGCGTGAAAGTGCCAGACGCCGCGGACGTGGCTCCAGCGATCAATCACCACGCCGCCTGTTGGACCGCACGACGAGGTGAAGCCGCGCAACTTCAGACTGTCTTGCGCCTCGAGCGCTGCCAAGAGCGCGAGACTTTCTGCATTGCCGCTCATGAAGACTGTGCCCTTTGCCGCCGTCAATCACCTGGCGCTGGCCATTCACCGCGGGCGCACTAAAACCGGCACCCGTCAGCGGCGAGCAAATCCATCGCTATTGCTCTTTTTTTTTGCCTAATATGGCGGGCATTTGCCATCATTATCGTTTGTGTACCTTACGCATTGTTCAATATGTTCACTGAGTTATTTCTTAACGCGGCG